>JAUWLJ010000289.1 GCA_030613705.1 Chloroflexota bacterium | reverse complement strand
TATAGCTTCTTTGGCATGGTAGGTCAGTATAAAATCGGCACCGGCGCGTTTGATCGCCGTTAAGGTTTCCAAAACCACAATGCGCTCATCCAACCAACCATTGGCCGCGGCTGCCTTGAGCATGGCATATTCCCCGCTCACATTGTACGCAGCCAGCGGTAGTTCTGGATGAGCGTCCTTGACGCGGCGGATCACATCCAGGTAAGGCAACGCCGGTTTAACCATCAACATATCAGCCCCCTCATTTACATCGATAGCTGCCTCTTTTAGGGCTTCCAGCGCGTTGGCTGGATCCATTTGATGAGACTTACGATCTCCAAACTTTGGTGGAGATTCAGCCGCATCACGAAATGGGCCATAAAAACCGGAAGCATATTTCACGGCATAAGAAAGTATTGGGATATGTTCGAATTGCTCGGAGTCTAATACCGAGCGGATGGAGCCAACCATACCGTCTATCATACCGCTGGGTGCAATGATATCTGCACCGGCTTGAGCATGAGACAGTGCTACTTTGTTTAAAATTTCAAGCGTGGGATCGTTGAGGATAGATCCATCTGGTTGATTGGGATTCAGCTTTTGATCTCCTGTATTCACGATTCCACAGTGACCATGGTCGGTATACTCACATAGGCATACATCAGTGATCACCACCAAGTCGGGGACAGCATCCTTGATAATCTTTATCGTCCGCTGGATAATTCCATCTGCAGCAAAATTTTCTTTTCCTATAGAATCCTTTTCATCAGGAATGCCGAATAGAATGATGGCTGGAATCCCCAACCGGGCGATCTCTTCTGCTTCAGCCGGCAGTTTATCAAGCGACCATTGAAATTGCCCCGGCATGGAAGGTATTTCTTTCTTGATACCATTTCCAGATCGCACAAACAATGGATAAACAAAGTCACTAGGATTCAACCTTGTCTCTCGAATAATATTGCGCAAACCGGGTGTTCGCCGCAAGCGGCGAGGTCTGGATACTGGGTAAGCAGGAAGAATTGCTTTTATCATCATGATTCGATAATTCCTTTTTCACTTTCCTGTCGGAAATAATCTTCCATCGCTGAGATTAAACCGGCCTGAGTGTATGTCTGAGCAACGATATTTTTTTGGAGACCATGCTGGTAGGCAGCCTCAGCGGTGATGGGACCTATACATGCGTAGATGGGATCGCCAGGCAATAGATATGGATTTAATCCTGCGTTTTCTACGATCGATATGAAATTAATTACGGTTGAAGTACTTGTGAAGGTGACAGCCTCCACCCCGAATTGGAGAGCTTGCAGTCCTTGCGGGTCTGGATCTGCTGGAATAGTATGGTATGCAGTGATTGGATGTGCAAAACCACCTTCATTTTGGATCGCTCGAGGGAGCATATCTCTAGCCAAATCTGCCTGAGGCAGCAGGACCCACTTTCCAGTTAAGTCACCTAATCCTGGAAGGATGGCTTCAGCGACATATTCATCGGGTACAAATTCGGGTTGGATGCCCAGGTTCTGAAGTGCTAACGCAGTTATTGAGCCAATGGCTGCAACTTGTAGTGAGGACGGCAAGCAGTCCATTCCAAGAGCGTCCATCTGATTCCAAAACGCATCCACAGCGTTGGCACTGGTCAGAACCAACCAATCATAACTTTCAAGCTTATTTATGGCGCAATCAAGAAGTTTCGTATCTCGTAATGGGGATATCTCAATCGTGGGAAAAATCACCGGGTGTGCACCAAGCTCTATTAGGGTTTGAGAAAATCCCGCTGCCTTATTACGCGGGCGGGTGATCACAATACGTCGTCCAGCGAGTTCACTCATGAAAGCAGCGTCTTTGCCCCTTTACTAATGGCTTGCTGTGCCACTTCAGCGCCTAAAAGATATGGATCGAAGTGATTGCCTTGGAATCTCAGAACCTTCTCTCCATTGGGAGAAACGACTTCAGCATTCAAGGAAATAGTTTTACCTTCAACAGTCGCGTATGCACCTACGGGTAAAGAACAACCACCACCAAGGGCATCCAAGAAAACCCTTTCGGCGGTCACAGCTTTACGTGTGGCAGGATGTTCTATGGCATTCAGATAATTCAGCGTCTCGACATCAGAAGCACGGCATTTTACTGCCAATGCACCCTGCCCAGGAGACGGAAGTGAAACATTTAAAGGAAGGTATTGTGTGATTACATCTGGTAATCCCAAACGAAGCACCCCTGCTGCCGCCATCACAATCGCATCGCAGTGCCCTTCTCTCACTTTGCGAATGCGTGTTTCTACATTACCGCGAATCGGTTTGATCTGCAGATCTGACCGAAAGGCCAGAAGTTGTGCTTTTCGACGTACGCTGGAAGTTCCGATAACTGCATTTGATGGCAGTTCATCCAGAGTATGACCTGCAGGGCAGAACAGAATATCACGCACATCCGCACGCTGAGTTATGACACCAATTTTCAGTCCATTTATCTCTTCAGTTGGTAAATCTTTCAGTGAATGCACTGCAGCATGGACTCTTTTGCTTAACAATGCCTGCTCGAGCTCGAGTGTGAACAATCCTTTTCCTCCGATCTCCGGAAGCGGTTTGTCGATCACACGATCACCTTTAGTAGTAATTATGAATTCCTGACAGGATAAATCCTCCCAAAAATTTAGTAGATTATCGATCACTAAACGAGTCTGCTGGCGTGCCAGTGGGGAAGGACGAGTTGCAAAAACCAATAAAGTCATAAGAATGTATAATTAAACACCAATGAGGTCAGTCAAGATCGAACAGACTGCGAGCGACATCTGCGTACCCATTCGCGTTTGGTCCATTCGCTTCATTTCTCAATCGCACTGTGGGTGTGTGTAATATTTTGTTAACAATCGATTTTGTTAGCGCGGTCACTCTTTCTTGGTCTTTCGGGGATAGATCTGGCATACTACGCATAGCTTTTTCCAGCTCAGTTTGCCGGATACTGTCAACATGATCACGCATTTTCACTATCAATGGAACTATATCCAAAGTCCCTAAATATTGCAAAAACTGGGCTAATTCTTCGTCCAGAATTGCCTCAATCTGCGGGATTTCCTGCTTCCGTTTCGAAATCGAATCGTTAATTCTTATTGAAAGTTGATCCATATCAAACAGATAAACGCCAGGAATTTCAGCAACTAATGGATCGTCATCACGAGG
This sequence comes from Chloroflexota bacterium, assembly GCA_030613705.1. GTDB lineage: Bacteria > Chloroflexota > Anaerolineae > Anaerolineales > UBA4823 > PFL25. The sequence goes on along the minus strand of JAUWLJ010000289.1, from coordinate 442 downwards.
GACAGCGATATCCATGATGACCAAGGACTTACCATTACGTTGAGCGACCGCGGCTTCTACCATCCAGGGATGGATAATATAATGTGGTGCTCCTGTGGAAGTGATCAAAACATCCATCTTAATTAGCAAATCAGGCAGTTCTTCAAAAGTTGCAGCCCGACCATGATAAGTGTGCGCAAGTTTATTTGCCGTGTCTCGAGTCCTATTAACGATCGTTATGTTGTTTAAGCCTCGTTTTATTAGGGTCTCAATCGAAAGTTCAGCCATTTCTCCGGCTCCCAGTATCATTGCCTGACAAGTGTTTAAATCAGTAAAATGATTTTCGATCGATTTCATAGCGACAGAGGCAACTGAGGCTGGATTGTGGCTGATGGCTGTCTCGGTACGTACACGTTTTCCAGCGTGGATTGCAGATTGAAACAAACGGTTTAGGATTTTCCCT
>JAUWLJ010000093.1 GCA_030613705.1 Chloroflexota bacterium | reverse complement strand
AATTTTGGCGCTTTAGCTGGAGCAGGTGATCTGGCCTTTAAAATTTTGCCTTTAAACACCAAGATGCGTATTGGCGTACCTTCTATGGCCCGGATTTTCACCCAGGTTAGCGCCCAAGTCAGTACCTCAAAAGAATTTAATGATAAATTTGTTTATACAATTTCTCACTGCCCGGTGTGTTGGGATCGACATGATTTGGATAAACCAGTTTGCTTCATCGCGGTTGGTTTATTACAAGAAGGATTAAGATGGTTATCAGGGGGAAAGGAATTCCGGGTTAATGAATCAAAATGTGTATCAATGGGGGATGAGGTTTGTGAATTTATTATTCAAAAAACTCCGGTGAGGTAATTCCTCTCTTTCTGGTTATAATCTTGGCATGGGAATAATCAATACTATTTGCGTCGTGATTCCTACATTTAATGAATCGGAAAATATTTCTGCATTGGTCTCAGAATTAATTGGTTTACCTATTAATGGTTTGAATATTCTGGTTGTCGATGATAACAGTCCTGATGGTACCGGAGAGATTGCTGATCATCTCAGTAAAGAATACCCTGACCGCATATCCGTATTACACCGCAATAAGAAGGGTGGATTAGGTTCAGCGTATATCGACGGATTTCGTAAAGCTCTTCGTACAGGAACGGATGTGGTTGTACAAATGGATGCGGATTTTTCGCATCCACCAGAAAAAATCCTTGAATTAACAGAAATGCTGGTCGAATCTGATGTGGCGATTGGTTCGCGGTATATACCAGGAGGCAGCCTGGATGAACAGTGGCCTTATTGGAGGAAAAGCCTGTCTGCCTTCGGCAATATGTACGCAAAAACGATCCTCCGTTTGCCGATCAATGATGCGACTGGTGGATTTCGTGCCTGGCGCCGTGAAACTCTGCTGGGATTGCCCCTCGAAAGAGTCCGATCGAACGGGTATGCTTTCCAGGTTGAGATGATTTATCTTGCGAACAGGCTCGGATATTCGATTATTGAGGTGCCATTTTATTTCGCCGACCGCCGATGGGGGAGTTCTAAAATGTCGCATCGAATCCAATTCGAAGCTGCTTACCGGGTTTGGCAGATGCTTTATGAATATCGTGATCTGAAAATTGTTGCCAGGTCAAAGCCCGATTCTCTGAACATGTAAGTTTTTCATATCCTACCCTGATTGGTGTGGGGACGACAATTCCGCATACAATATCGTCAGAGATTCCCATTCATCTAAACTAAGTGTCTCCGCTCGTCTCATCATGTCTATCCCTGCATCTCCTAACAAATTTTCGATGGTGGTTTTTTTCTGTTGAAGACCAGCAGACAAAGAATTACGCAGCGTTTTTCTTTTTTGACTGAAGCCGGCTCTAGCTAATTGGAAGAAAGTGTTGAGCAGTGTTTCGGGGATTCTTGGGGATGGATACAGTTCAATCCGTACAATGGCAGAATCTACCTTGGGAGGCGGGTAGAATGCGCCAGCAGGCACCCTGGAAACAATTTCTGGAAATCCAAATACCTGTACGCTCAAACCCAACAAGCTAAGTTTTCCATGCTGGGCACAGATTCGCTCGGCTACCTCGCTTTGGATGGTAAGCACGATACGCGCCGGACGCTTTTTGGCAGTCATTAAATGTTGAATAAGATTAGAGGTGATGTAGTAAGGGATATTGGCGACTACCAGGTATCCAGTATCCGGGATTAAATCGACCAGATCGATCTTTAATATATCTCCCTGGATGATTTGAATATTTGGGTAGTTGTTGGTAACACCTTCAAGAATCGGGATGAGGTTTGGATCCAGTTCCACTGCCAAAACTTTCTTGGCCTCCATCCCCAAAAGACGCGTCAAATTACCTAATCCTGCCCCAATTTCCAGGACGATATCTTCTTGTTTGATATTCCCGGCTTCTGCTACGCGGTTGAGATAGGTTGGATCAATCAGGAAGTTTTGACCGAGATTTTTATCTGGTTGCAGTCCATGGCGCTTCAACAAACCAGGAACATCGAGCTGCGAGAGGTTTAAGGGATTATCCACACCACATTCTCCGGAGGAGGCCACAGGAAATAAACTGTTACCCATTGGTGCCAGGAAACATAATCCTCATCTAAATAACCGAGATCGATCATCCTTCCGTTTATACCTCCACCTGTGTCGGCCGCGAGTGCCTCACCGTATCCAGGGACGTACATTCTAGTTCCGTATGGAATATATTGTGGATCAATAGCCGCGACGCCCTTTGCTAATGGAATGCCTGTTGCAGTTCCATAGCCCCCGTTGCTGGTGACATTATAGGACACAGCATACATATTGAGAGCGCGCCAATACTTTATTCGTCCATCCGGAGTGTCAATCGTATGTTGGGTAAATTGAGTTCCATAGCCAACAATTTCCGATTGGGGTTCTTGAGAGATATATTCAGATTCAACTTGGCGTGATACTTCAATATCGTCTTCGTATCGCACACGGATTCGTTTTGTGTTCAGACCATACACCCCAGCTTGAACGATTTTGCGATTGTCTATATCCAGGTCAGGTACCGGTTGAGTCTCTGTGTCGTAAGGTATCGGATCGCTTTCCAACATTAAGTCTTCCTGAACTCGGATTAATTGGATATTGCCATCCTTTGGAATCGGTGTATTCGCACCAGGTTTGCTGTAATCTAATCCTTGAAGTGGGATCCCAGATTCGGATAAAGCCTCACTGACTGTCTCCGCAGTCGTTCGTGATTTTATGATCCCACCAGCATATTGGATAGTGATTTCTTGAGAGCTCTCCAATTGAGCGATGAGTGGTCCATTCAAAGGTGTGTCTTCGGAGGGGGATATTCGATCTCCCGCTGCAAGATCGATCCCGCTTTCCCACAAGGCTTCTCCTAGCGTGGCAGCGGTCGAGGATATGATATTAGATTGACCTTCAACAGATATCTCGATAGTTTGTGCTCTTTGTATTTGAAGACTATGATTTATTCCTGGTGAGAGTGAACTGTCAGTATCGGATGGTTTGCCATCAATAAAGATCTGGTCGCCATTTAACAGGCGGATACCAGCCTCAGAGATGAATCTCCCGGGTGATCGCTGGCGAGTGTATTTAGAAATGGTTTCACCATCAGCCTGAATGGTAACCCAGGCTGCTCTCTCAATTGAAATCTCTTCTCCACCTGTCAACCAGTTGGAAAGTGGAATATTTATTGCATCTTCTTCGTTGAGCGCAATCTCTTGTTCACGCAGAAGTCCAGACACAGTCCAGGCAGAGGTTTTAATCTCAGCTGGCTTGCCGTTGATTGTAAGAGTAACGGTTTTATCGATCCCCCGGCTGGTGAGGGTGATCCCGACAAGAGCTAATGCTACTGCGAGGAATAGCAGACGAGTTCTATTCATGGGCTCTGATTCTAACAGATTTGTAGACCAAATCTATGTCTCCTCAGGGTATCATGATGAGGAATTGTTCTACCGGGTCAGACGTATAGACTGCGTATAGAGACCCGGTGATTACTCTTGTCCGGTGTTATCATTGACGGGTGCTGTGATGCTCGAATATGTAACAAAATTTAAAATCCATCGTTCATAAGGGTGGAGGAAATGCCTGATTGGCAGGACTCCGAAGACAGTGAATTAATTAGAATTGCTCAAGAAGGTGAATCAGAAGCCTTTGGCGAGCTCTATCAGCGTAACGCTCAGATAGTTTTTAGATTTATCTATGCGAACCTGAATGATCGCCTCGACGCAGAAGATTTGACCGAAGAAGTTTTCTTACGAGCCTGGCGATCACTGTCCAAATACCGACAAAAGGGAGTTCCATTCCTGGCCTATCTTTTTAAGATCGCTCGCAATGTGCTTATCGATTTCTATCGGCGAGCGGGAAGGTCCGGGGGGCACATGTCCATCGAAGAAAAACAGATTACAGATTTTAAGCCTGATCCTGGCGAAACAGCTATCCTTAATATTGAACACCAGGAAGTCCGGCAAACACTAACCCAACTCCGCGAAGATTATCGGACAGTGTTAGTGCTACGATTCCTTAGTGGGTTGTCCCCTACAGAAACTGGTCAAGTTATGGGGCGGACTCCAGGCGCTGTGAGGATTCTTCAACATCGTGCGTTATCTGCTTTACGCAGCCTGTTGGAAATCTAGCTGGCTGAAGTTATAAATGCGGCTTAAAAATAATGCTAAAAAATTCGACTCGTAACCAGGATGAATTAAGCAGGATTTTAGATGCTTGCCTTGAGTTGATCGCAAGTGGATCTGGTACGGTTGATTCGGTTATCGAACAATATCCAGAACACAGTGAGCAGTTAAAACCTGCATTGGAAGCTGCTCAGTGGTTGCGGACTCGAAGTGAGGTTTTCAATCCCAGACCTGGTTTCGTGCAGCTCTCACACCGTCGATTGGTTAATCGATTCAGGAATAACAGCAGTAGGGAAGGGGCGACATCCACAGAAACTTTGAGCAGAATTCCGGCATTTTTCCAGGAAAGACGGATGGTCGTTCAGTATTCAGCATTACTTACATTGACAGCAGTTTTGTTATTCGTGGGTTATCGCAGCACAGCCTTTCTAGTTCAGCGCAGTATACCGGGCGATCCTCTTTATGCCACAAAACTTGCTCAAGAAGAACTGCGAGTCTCATTATCCTCCGGTGAAGAAGATGAAACTCGATTAAGAATTGAATTTGCCCAAAGGCGAGTGATCGAGATGCAAGAGCTGATCTTGGTCGGTCGAGACTCGCTTTTAGATGAGACTCTTGATAATTTTAAATTTCAGATGGCTGAAGCAGCTGCCGGAATATTGACAGTTGCTAAAGTTGATGCGAGCAGCGCAGCCGAGCTATCTTCACTCTTTGAAGAAACCTTAACTGTTCCAATGAAGAACCTGGTGGGGATTCTGAATACAACCGATGAATTTACTTCAGTGGAGTTTATTGATTCGATAATTGTTCTTACTGCTGAGATATTCGATCTGCCTCCTTTCGAGGCCTTGTTAGTTTTGGCGACTTCAACTCCGACCAGTACTTATACATCTACATTCACTCCAACAACGGTATCCACTGCAACAATCACTGCGACAACATTTTCGGTTTCAGAGCCTACGTCGACGGTACAAGGGAGCGAAAATCTGCCTTTAGCGGATACACCGACTCCAACCAGTACCAAATTGCCAAGAATCGAGCCATCCGCCACGCCTACAATTCAACCCAGTAGTGCACCGCCACCGACAAGTTCTCCTACAGCAACTGTAGTTCCTAATCCGACCGATAGCCCCGAATCAACACCAGATAAGACAAAGAAACCTAGTCCAACTCCTCGACCGACCAACACCCATCGTCCAACAAGCAAACCCTAAAACCTTAATTCCATCCAAGAATATTCCTGGGAAGCTCTACTCTGATGCACCAGGAATTGTATTGATGAGTCCCTGCAATCCAGGGATGTTTTTACGCTGTCCCTGGTTTTATTGAGAGCCCCAAAAGGATTTCAGTTAATTAAATATCTTTTATCAGTGTATTGCATCAAAAAATCTTGGGAATTCAACGGGTACAAGACCCAAGGTCTCCGGTTGAGTTTGCTAACCACTGATTTCCTCGCAAGGTTGTGGCTGATTTCTTTGTCAGTACGAAATAATGTAATAATTATTGCATTATTATTAGAGATTGCAAAGTTGTAAGGTAACAATTTGGTTATGAAATCGTTGTCCTTTAGTGGATACAATTACGGCTAATGATGTTCCATTAGTTCTCTCAATGTCTATGGAAGGAGACGATGGAGAATAACATATTTAAGAAAATTAACCATAAATTAAGGGCACAAGGAATCGTAGAGTTTGCCTTGGTCTTACCGCTTTTACTCCTATTGGTTTTTGGGGTCATTGAAGCCGGTCGCTTGCTGTTCATTTACGGTGCGGTCCTCTCATCCAGCAGGGAGGCTGCCCGTTATGGCTCGGCGGCTGGGGAAATCACCGGGTATATCCCATATTATGGCGATTGTGATGGCATTCGAGCTGCTGCGATGCGCATAGGAAGATTTGCAGGTGTTTCTGCGACGGATGTCTCCATATCTTACGATCATGGTCCGACCAGTTCTACAAATTTTGCCATTTGCCCCCTTGGAGGCGATGAATATATTAAGCTGGGAGATAGAATCACAGTTCAGGTTGTGGCTACTTTCCAGCCTTTGCTCCCGTTGGTGAATTTTCAGCCGATCCCCATATCCACGATTACCAGAAGGACGATCATCAAAGATGTTGCCATACAAGGAACGCCTCCTTCACCGGTGACACCAACCATATCCTTTGTGACTAGCGAACAAACAGTTGACGAAGGTGTAGGGAAGATATCCGTCATGCTGCAGCTGACCGCGGCAATCGATAAAACTGTCACGGTTCCCTATACGCTAGGTGGCACTGCCATCAATACCGTTGATTACACAGTATCTCCGAATCCAGTCGTGCTTCTCCCGGGGGATACGATCGGCGAGATCCAAATCACGATCTTCGATGATGATATTGATGAGGGTGACGAGACTGCAGTCCTGATTATGGGTAATCCGACGAATGCGATCAAAGGTACGCCCTTTGCCCACATTGCCACCATCGTAGATAATGACGACCCACCGGTAGTTTCATTTGTATTGGCAGACCAATCCCACCCAGAGAGTATCGATGGTCTGGCCATGCTGCTGCTCAGCAATCCCTCCAGCCGAGATATCACGGTCAATTTCAGTGTGGGGGGGGATGCACAAGGTGGATATGATTACTCGCTTACCGCGAGCCCCATTACTATCCCTGCTCTGGATCTAACATTTCCAATCGTCATCGATGTCACCGATGATTTGATCGATGAGGTTGATGAGACTATCATTCTGACCTTAGGAGATATGGTTAACGCCACAAAAGGCTCTCCAGACGTCCATCTATACACCATTGAAGATGATGATGATCCTCCGATTGTTTTTTTCACCTGGGAGCAACAGAGCGGTGATGAGACTGTCGGTACGATGACTGTTGAGTTTCAGCTGAGTATCGAGTCGAGTTTGGATATTACAGTGCCATTTATTATTGGCGGGTCGGCAACCAGGGACGTCGATTACACGATTGACTCTACACCGGTATTCATCCCTGCTGGGGATTTAATCGCCTCCACCCTGATCACCGTGATCCCAGACCTGGACGATTTGGAGGGAGATGAAACAATCACCCTGATGATGCAGAACCCAGTGAACGCCAAACGGGGTAGCCCGTTTAAACATACGGCGACAATTACCTCGGAGGCCATGGAACCGAGTGCCTATTTTTCATCAGCCAGTCAGAAAAGCGATAATAGCGTAGATGGAAGAGTTGAAGTGAAAGTCTTACTGAGCGCTGCTTGGAGCGTAGATGTGCAGGTTTCATTTACTTTCGCTGGCACTGCAACCAAGGATCTTGATTATACGGTCAGCAGCAATCAGGTTGTCATTCCAGCGGGGGGAGCTAGTGGGAGTATTTTTGTCAAATTCTATGATGATGCCATCGATGAATACGACGAAACGATTGAAATCATCATGGGCGACCCTACAAATGCAACAAAAGGAGATCCAAACGTTCACACGATCACGATCCAGGACAACGATCCTGAACCGCAGCTATATTTCACCTCCAGCGGCCAAACCGTGGATGAAGACGCCGGGACTG
>JAUWLJ010000012.1 GCA_030613705.1 Chloroflexota bacterium | reverse complement strand
AGCAGGATCCAGTCAAAGCCGATCAAACCGCCCGGTGCCACAACCATGTACATCAAAAGCGTCCAGGGCAGGAAGATAATCCCGAGCAGGGGCCAGATCCAGGACTGGAACAGGCTGTTAATAAAGACTGGAGAATAGATCCACCAGATCAGAATTGCTAATCTGGGTCCAAAAAACAATAAAGCGGTGAAAAAGCAACACATTTTCTCGTCTCCTTTAGAATTGAAAAAATTTTAGTTTCAATGCTCGAAGGTAATAAAACTATTTACTCTTCTTCTTCATCAATGGCATTGGCTATCGCCACCGCCACTGCCTCAAGCTCTGCTTCATCGATCAACTCAGCAGCCAGCAGGGCTGCAGCAGCATCGCTGTAAGCTGCCTCAATTACCACCTCAGCCTCAACCATAACCTCTTTATCGACTTCCATCTGATCCTGCGCTTCTTCAATGATCTCATCATCAACTAACGCAGATTCGATGTCTCCCTCTGCAGCATCTTCGCTCGCCCAAACTTCCGCTTCAGCGACCAAATCCTGCTGTGTGGAGTAATCCTCGGCGGCTTCTGCCTGAGCATCTTCAGCGGCATCGATAACCAAAGCATCCTGCAGCACTACCACCGCTGCATCAACATCCGCTTCGCTGAGGTATCCGGCATTTACCAAAACCAGGGTTACTTCTTCTGTAGTCATCTTATATTTCTCCTGTTTGTCATCAGGACTGTGTTTGAGTTTTTTCAAGTCTGCTTCAACCTTATCGAGTCTTTGGTCGGTTTTTTTCATGGATGCCTGGAAATCAGACTTCAGCTTTGGCAGATCATCATCTACTTTCGACTTAATATTTGCGCGCAGATCCGCGCCGCTTTCTGGGGCCAGCAGCAGGGCGACACTGGCACCTAATGTGAAACCTGCAAAGAAAATAAAGATCTCTTTCATGAATTTGACTCTCCTTTTTCTTGTCAGGCCTGACGTGTTCGAAATTGCGTCAGGCCTGGTGGATAATTCTCATGCAGACGGGTGACTCTAGTCATCCTCTGCTGCCAACATTGCTGCCACGGCCTCCTCAGCGGCCTCTTCATCGATGATTACGGCGGAGACCAGCGCATCGATCGCTTCCTGGGCTGCTCCATCTTCGATCACAAAAATCTGGATGGGTCCGGTCACTCTTTTTCGCTAATTTGGTTATCTCCTATTCACCATCATCATCGTCAGTGGTGCCTGCAGCAACATCAGCTGCCGCGGCCACGTCGCCTTCTGCATCGGCAGCAACCACAGATTCACCTGCAACTACATTCCCGGCATCATCCGTCACAGCTCCGGCTGTGTATTTGGCGATCTCGCCTGAAAGCTCGTCGCCCACAGTCAGCGTCACCACATTGGCGTTATAACCGGAGAGGCTGTTAACGACTTCCTCGCTGTAAATATCTTCCAGCAGGAACAGAAAGCCTGAGCTGTCAGGCTCAAATGCTTCACCGATCTCTTCCAGATCGCCTTTCTTAATCGGGCGACCCAGGTATTTACCAGCCACCCCGCCGATTACTGCTCCCCCCACAACCCAGGCAAGTATGCCAACAGGACCGCCGATCAGAGCCAGCAAACCGCCTGCGGCACCGCCGACAACCGCGCCCAGGCCGCCGTGGCCCGGTTCGTGTATGTGGACCTTACCCTTGGCATCCTTTTCAACCACTGCCTGGGCGACGATATAGTAACCTTCCATAACGCCGGAGGACTTGATCTCTTTGACGAGCTGGCCAGCTGTATCCTGCCCATCGAAGGTGAAGGCCAGAATGTTGTAGACGTTTGAACTAACTTTCTTATCGTTACTCATGGTTTAATCTCCTTAAATTATTCTTATGGCTTCAATTTATTATTTCCCCAATGATATCGAGGATATTTGCTCAAATATCAACTCTCCTTTTACTTCAATTCAACCCACTTCATTGTGAGTTGGTTGCGTTGACTAGGTTGCTGAGGTTGTGCTGTCCGGGGCCGGCTGAGCCGGATTAGTTTCTGCTTGTATGGATTCGTCATGGCTGCCTCTGGCGTGGTTAACAAGAAGCACAATGCCTCCAATACTGAAGACCAACAATGACAGGATGGCAAATCCCCGAATCAATGCCGATACCACTTCCCCTACAACTATCTGCATGGTTGGACTGGCTATGTTATTCTGAGCCAAGGCCTGCACCAGCGGGGAGAGAAGCAGGAATCCCAGCACCGCAGTAGCCATGATGCCTACTCCGATGTATGTGAGCGCCTTATGCTGGTCCCGGGAGCGAATATAAGCCACGGCAAAAAGGGCAATTGCTCCCAGGCCCCCGAGCAAAGCCAGCCAGGGAGCGAGGTTCGATGCCTGCCTGAGTTTTGGGGTCCTGCCTTGTTCGTATATCGCTAATCTGCCGCTATCCTGAGATGTTGCTATGGCATCATCAAGAGCAGCTTCGGCATTGGCGGCAGCTTCTGGATTTACGGCTGATATGACTCCAACCACCGTCGATCCAGCATTGGAAGCCACTTCAGCAATATCGATGCCCACCACATCCTGGGCACTGGTCGTCATCACCTTCATTGCTACAGCTGCAGAACGCTTAATAACTGGAGTGAAGAGCGGACGCTGCAGCATCCAGGCGACAACTTCCACGGCTGGCCCCCTGGCGAGGGCAGGTAGTTCTGGATAGGAAGCCATTAAACGATCCACAATGGGTGCAGCTAATGCCTGGCTGGCTTCGGGAGACTGTATCCCTTCAGCTACTATATCGCCAAATCGATCCGCATTAAAAATGTCCAGGGATGCCCACAAAGCAAGATTGGCTACTGCCAGCAGCAAACAACCCAAGAAGACTAAAATAATAGTAGTAGTTTTCGACATAACATGTTTTCCTTTCTAAAGATTTCCCTTCAGTTTTATATATATGACCCGCCAGGTCCTAGACATCGCAACTTGGTGGGTGAAATCGTTTATTCTGACCTATTCGTTCTTGGTCTGTGCTGCTTCCTCTTCGGGAACAACCTCAGCGCGCTTTCCCATTTCACCCCCTACAACCATCAGCAAGGTCAAACCGATAATTGTGACCAGCATGACCATCACGAGCACATTCGGGTCATCGGAGAAGTTCTGGGCTGCCACGAGCAATGCTGCCGAAAAATTTCGCTGGGCTGTGCCCAGGCCCATCACCGAACGCATACTTGCATCTCTCCCACCCAGCAGCAGACCGATCACAAGCGCACCTGCCAGAAATATCAGTACGGCCAGAATTCCGCCCGTGCCGATGGTTCCGATAATGGTGCTGAATTGCACTACCAGGATGGCTATCAGCGCCAGCACGATAGCATAACTGGAGATCTGCGACATAAGCGGCTGTAAGGATTTGGCAGTATCTTCGTAGCGTGCCTTAATAAAAAGCCCAATCCCCAGTGGAATCAGCATCATGACAATCAGGGAACGGGCGATGTCCCAAGGATTAACCGAAGCACCCGGAAGCAAGATTGGCAGTACGAGCGGCAAGTATATAACCGTCACTACCATCAGCAAAGTCATCAAACCTACTGAAAATGCTAATTTGCCCTTGGCCATTTGAACCAACTTGGGTAAGAAGGGTGCTCCTGCAGCCGCACCGACGATAATCAGGCCGGTTGCCAGGCCTTCTTCCAACGGGATCAATTTCGTGATCAGGAAGGCCAGACCGGGCACAAGAACGAAACTGGCCAGCAGTGCCAGGAGCACTCGACGCACATCTTTCAACGGCTCCGCGATCTGTGCGATCGTCAAGCTCAAGCCCATGGCCAGCATGCTGGTGATGATAAAAGTTAGAACGGATATTTGCGCGATCACGGTGAGAACTTCAGACATCAGATTTCTCCTTTTTTACGTTATGAGTCTATTAATACACATCTACAACAAAATTTCGAATCTGGGGCAAATCTATGGCCCAGTCATCATGCTTCTGCTCTTTACAACGATCCAGATTTACAACTCCAGCTCGCTACTTAGACCGTTCTCCAGCATTAGCCAAAATGCTGTCAAGAATGTCTTTAGGTGTAATCGGTCTAATTGACCGAATTCATCAATTTTTACGGCACTGCAGAGACAAGAACTTTACACCACCTCCGCAGTGCCGCCATTTTGAACTTGCTAATCCCGCTGCGATCAAAGCAATGGCCTCCAGCTCAGGATCTACATTGGTTACAGTTAGTGCAGCCCAGACTGGGGTTGCAGTTTATCAAGCGCGTCGTCGATGGTGAAACTGGCCGCCTTCATGCGCGGCGGGAACTCCTTAAACGTCTGCAGGAACTGGCCGACGATGCCCTGCACCGGTGCAAGTATCCATTCGTACTTCAACATGGCGTCCCAGAAGGTATTCGAGGTGATATCGGCATACTCGTACGGGTCGGTCCGCAGGTTGAAGTGCTTGGGTACACGCAGCGTCGTGAACGGGTTGGCCCACACTGCCATGGTTCCCTGGGCTCGCTGCTCCATAAAGACGATCTTCCAGTTGTTCCAGCGCACTGCCATCAGGTCGCCGTCGTCAGAGAAGTAGAAGAAACCCGGTCGTGCGTGCTCTTCGGCGTCGCCAGACAGGTAGGGCACCAGGTCGTAACCGTCGACGTGCACCTTGTACGTCTTGCTGTTGGCTTCATAACCCTTCTTGAGCTTTTCGACCACATCAGGTTCTCCGGCGGCGTTCACGAGCGTCGGCAGCCAATCATGGTGGGAGACGATCTCGGTGCAGACCGAGCCCGGTTCCACCATACCTGGCCAGCGCAGCAGCGTCGGTACCCGGAAAGCGCCTTCCCAGTTGGTGTTCTTCTCGCTGCGGAAGGGCGTCGTCCCGGCGTCCGGCATGGTGTTGCGGTGCGGGCCGTTGTCGCTCGAGTAGACCACGATGGTATTGTCTGCGATGCCCAGTTCGTCCAGTTTGTCCAGCAACGAACCGATGGTCTTGTCATGTTCGATCATCGCATCGTGATAGGGCGACTGCCACAGCCCTGCCTGGCCGCGAATCTCGTCCTTGATCTCCGTGTAGGCGTGCATACGGGTGGTGTTGTGCCACACGAAGAACGGCTTGTCTGCCTTGGCCTGCCGCTCGATGAAATCAAGCGAAGTGTCCAGACACTCATCGTCGAACGACTTGATGCGCTCGACGTCCAGCTTACCAGTGTCTTTGAACTTCTGCTTCCCGACCTTGCCCCAGCGCGGCTCGACCGTCTCGTCGACCTCCTCGGTCGCCCACGAGTGCATGACATTGCGAGGACCATACTGGCCGTAGAAGTCTGGGTACTTGTCGGCCGGCGGGAAGTCGGGATGTTCCGGATCCTCGTATGCGTTGAGGTGGTAGAAGACGCCAAAGAACTCGTCGAAGCCGTGTACGGTCGGTACGTACTTGTTGAGGTCACCAAAGTGGTTCTTACCGAACTGGGCGGTCGCGTAGCCCTGCTCTTTCAGCAGCGTGGCGATGGTGGGGTCCTCGGCGCTGATACCCGAGTCCGCCCCCGGTATGCCGACCTTACTCAGCCCGGTGCGGAACACGCTTTGCCCGGTGATGAACGATGAGCGGCCGGCGGTACAACTCTGCTCACCGTAACTGTCAGTGAACATCATGCCCTCGTTGGCCAGGCGGTCGATATTGGGTGTCCGATAGCCCATCACGCCATGGGCGTAGCAACTGAGATTTGTGATCCCGATGTCATCTCCCCAGATGACCAGGATATTAGGTTTACTAGCCATTATTATTTACTCCTTTTTTGAGTTTTAAAACCCATCAGGTCTTAACGAAAAGCTTTTTGATTGAGAAACCACACACACCGGTGGGCGCAGGTGAACGGCATATTTACACCTCCTTCCTAATCACGCTCGCTTCACCGGCGGCACTTTCCAGGTCCCATCCAGGAGGGGTTTGCCCGGTCCATAGGTGCGCAGGACCATCCAGAAGGGGCCCTTCGGCGCCGGGAGCCAATTGCTCTCCTTGTCCTTCCCCGGCGAGGTAGCGCCCAAATACAGGGTGATGGAACCGTCGGTGGCGGTCTTCAGACCAGGCGTGGCGCTCCCGATCGAATAGCGGTCGATCGGATTGTTAACCAGCCAGCGTTGTGGCAGATTGTACATAGTGAACGACCAGAAGAACTTGACCTGCGGGATCTGCTCGGCCGAGAGCCTAAGCTCATAGTTGTGCTGACTGCCGTCCAGTGGGTTCCCCTGCTCGTCCGTAAGTTGTGGGTAGTAGAGCGAGATCGAACTCCAGTTGCCGAAGATCCCGGCTAGAACGCCCAGTGCCCGGCTGAAGTAGTCCCCGGCAAGATCCTTCCGCGTCTGGAAATACAGCTCGGGGTGTGTGAGGTGTTTGGCGGCCTCGTCTAGCTCCGCCAGGGCATCCTTCATGCCCGCGGCAACCGCCTCGCGCACCTCTGGATCGAGCGCGGCCGGATCCCATCTTTGGCCCACTGCGATGTCGATTTTCGCGGCGCGATCCTGAACAGGTGCGTCCTCGGGGTTTGGCGTCGTGAACTGGAGAAGGAAGTTAACATAGCTCCAGAACTCCTCGGTCTTCTCGAGACCCTCTTTCCACGGCTTCCACTGGATGGTCGGTGCAGCCGCTGGAGCCGGCGTGCCCAGGTACGCACTCAGCGGTTGAAGCTCATACTCTCTCTGGATTCTCTCGACGTTGGGAAGGTCGGCAGCATCGATGAGCTGCGTACGGGTGAGTGACCCTAGAAAGTCCGCGTCGCCCCGGATGACGCGCTTGATCCCGTCGGGCACCTCGCCCTTCCATGTCGGGGAGGTCAGCAGGATGCTCACACCATCGTTCCCGTCGTAGACGGATCCTGCGTTCTCCAGCACGAAACCCCACAGGTCGTTCCACTGACTCGTGTAGAACCGGTCGGCCTCGATCTTTGGCATCGTTAGGACCCATGGCTCGGCGCGCAGGTCAAGCCACGCGTACGAATACGGCGAGTCATTGTTGGGCGTGACGATGTCCGTGTCCTTCGGCGACGACACGCCCAGATGAAGCCACTTTCCAAAGCCGCCGCTGTAGGATTCCGACTTCGGGTCAATCGCCTGGAGGTACATGGTGCGGTAGAACATCACCAGCGGGTAGTGGAAGATGTAGGCTTCCTTGGCAATGGCCTTTGCTTTGTCGGGGGTTACTTGATCTTGTTGGGTATTCATAATGTTCTATTTCTCCTTTCTAAATTAAGAGCGTATTTAAGAAACACGCTCTGCCCTCGAGTAGACGTTTAAACTTCGCTGCATCTTTCGCGCTACCAGAGAGGATTTAAAGAACAGCACTTTTATTTAAGAAACACGCTCTAACATCGCCTTCTCAAAGTCCGGCATGGTCCAGCTCTTGTCGAAATAGGCCTCGGTCGGCGCGTAGAAGCGCAGGTAGACCCACCAGCCTTGCCCGGGAATGGTCTGAACCCAGTTCTTTTCCTTGCCTTTTGGGGGCGTAGGTCCGTAGTAGAGGTCGACCGAGCCGTCCTGATTTATGATGAGATCCTGTCGTGAGGATTGCGCGGAGCGCCCCTGTTCATTGTCAATCAGCGTCCGGGAGTCCCAGCTGTAGACGGCAATGGACCAGAAATTCTTGGCCGGCGGGTTCGCGGGAACATGGATGGTGTAGTTCTTGGCGCCGTCGAGCCAGTCGCCGTTCTTGTCAGCGTAGGAGGCGAGGTAAACCGAACCGACGCCTGGAGTCGTCGTCGTCATACCGTCGGAGGCAGTGACTGCCTCGTAGAACCACTCAGCGCGCTCATCGAGTTCATCGTAATTCTCCTGGCGCTGGGACGGCTCGAGGCCCAGGGCGATCTTCCACTTGGTACCGGACCAATAGGGTTCGGTCGTTCGTTTGGCAAGGTCGTTGGCCTTGGCCATCGCCTCGCCAACGAATGCGGCTTCTTCAAGTATCTTCCTCTGCCGCGGCGTGGGATCGAACGGTTTACCCTTCTCAATACCGAGTCGCTTGAGCATGGCCATGAAGAAGCGATCGCGTTCCGCCACGACTTCCCGGTTCAAGATGTCATGAAGCCGCTCCCAGTACGCCATCCCGCGCGGGGGTCCCCAGAAGTATTTGTCAGTCGGCGGTGGAAACAGGTTCTGCGGCGGGTTCGCACGATCTTTGTAGGCATAGGTTCTTACTTTCGCCTGAAGCGCATTCGCCTTTTCGGGATCGGCATCCAGTAGCCGAATGCCGACAAATACGTTGGTTGTGGGCGATTCGACGACTCTGTAGCCGCTTGGCTTCTCACCCGTATCCCCCGGAGGTGTTATCAGGTACTTGGCGCCCTGACCTTTGTCGGGTCCGGGCAGCCCCAGATCCGTGACCGGACGTTGCCAGAAGTCGTCCACCAGACCAGCGGTTGCGCCCGGTGGAAGTTCTACGACAAACGGGCCGGTTTCGACGAGATTGACCGTGGTGAAGATGTAGGGCGTAGTGGCATTGGCGGTGAGAATGCCGCGCTTCTCGTCGACGGTGGTTGCCTTGAAGAGTTCTCCTTGCCGATATCCGAAGACGTCATCGATGAAGTACTGAAGGTTCGCGTTTGACGCAATCGGAATGCCCCACAAGTACGCCTGCGTGGCGCCGTGGAAGTCCATATTGTCCAGCAGCGTCTCGAGGGATTCCCTGCTCGGGTACTGGTTGCTGAATTCCAATGTGCCGATGCGCGTGTCAACTTTACCCTCGAACGGCTGGTTTGGTTGTGGTAGGTAAAACCGGTCATTATTTGTTTTCATTTTTCGTTGTCCTCTCTTTGTATTCCTTGAATTCTTTTGTTCGACTTAACATCAATGGGCATGGTGACCAAACCCACGGATTGTTGGGCTTCTAGGTGCCTAGTATCTTTGCCTTCTGGGCCTGGAACTCCTCTTCCGTGAGCACTCCCTGGTCCTTCAGCGCGCCAAGGCGCTCAAGCTGGGAGATTGTATCTTCCTGTGGGACAGGGGCTGGAGGTGGTGGTGCGACAGCCGCGGGTTGCTGGTAGGCCGCTTGGTCCTGAAGGTCGGCGATCTGCTGGTCCTGCATATCTTCAGCCTGCCTGCCTTCAGATATTTTTTGCCGGCATAGTATCCGGCTCCACCCACTGCAGCAGCTCCCAGCACTCTTCTGCCTCGCCGCCTCCTGGTTTTTCTTGCTGCGCCTCGTCTGACTGCTCTCCTATGCAACATCGTTAACCTCCATAATTTCTCCAATCACTTCTGACTGAGTTTTTGGATTTATATAGGCGCTGTCCAGCATAAAACCGCCGGCATGTTGCACCGCTTGTTGTAGTCTGATTGCCCAATAATGTTCAAACAAAACTACTGCTGCAGATGTGTTTTCTGGCAGGTTTTCAGCGGCCATAATCACATCCTCTTCCGTAAGGGTCCCGAAATAATCATTCAATAACGGGTCGAATGCAGCTGCATCTTCGTCCGTTAGTTCGTCAATCTCAACTATCGTCAAATTTCCAGATTCATCTTTGGTAATGAAAACCAGATCAACAAACCGGATACAGCCCAGATCATTGAGTGCGATAAGCGCTGGCAGGAGTTCCTCGAGGAAACGGTCATCGTCGAATTGAAATAGCACATACTCTAATGGTCCATACATTACATTTCATCCTTTCATTTTTAACTCGGTATAGGATTATGAGCCAACCCACTGATTGTTTTCAGGGCCCTTATGTTCCGAGTATCTTTGCCTTCTGAGCCTGGAACTTCTCTTCTCAAGCTTTGATCACAATTACTCAAGCTCAAGCTTGATTTGCCTGGAAATTTTGTTCCGGGTAAATATTCTTTAACTGCCATTTTTTGCCTCCATCTTTGTATCGATACTTATTTAATAAACTGTATAAACAATCGCTTTTTAGAAAAATGTCATTTCCTCGTATTCATTCACCTCCTTTTTAAAACTGCTTCTCCATCAGTTGTTTCTACTCATTGTTTTCAATTCAGCCAAAAGTTTGTCAGGAGAGTTAGCTTTGGTTACAAAAACGTCAACATTTGCAGCCCTCGCTTCGCTCTCATCTTCCGGTCGGATTGAGACGGCAACGATTTTCAATGGCATCTCAAGCGCCCGTATATCGGCGACCAATTCATTGATTGGCACTCCTGGCAACCGCCAATCCAACAGCAGTACATCTGGCTGAGATGCCTGCAGCTGGCTGGGTAATCCGTTCCCGTTTACCGCAATACCGATGACTTGAAAACCAGGCTCCTGGTTGATAAGAAATTGCAATCCCACGCGCAGCTTCTTATCTGCCTCGGCAAGAAAAATTTTCATCCTATGATTGTTACCTTCAATTTTTAAAATGAGTGCTGTGATTAGAGGTCCTGATTGAAGGTGGTCAGCAGAAACCTTCGCATTCCTTGAATTGATAAGCGCTTCTCATCTGCTTGTCAGAATATACTATTATCAATATATAGTAAAAATTACGGAAACACATCGACTCAATAGACCATTTTCAAATAGTCCGAAAGCACTATTCTCCCCCATGCGATGGATAATCCAGTGGATTATGTTAAAAAAAAGCCATCCTGGATCACCTGCTAATCCAGGATGGCGTGATCGGCGCTGTTTGTCCGATTGATGATTGGGTTACCTTCAAGCGATCAAGCGGTGCTCCACTGCAATTGTCGCCGCCTGGGTGCGGTTAGCGGCACCCAGCTTTGAAATGCAGGCGCTGACATGGTTCTTTACGGTGAACGGGCTGATAACCAGCTTATCGGCGATCTCTTCATTGCTCAAGCCGTCGACAACTAAAGCCAATACTTCACACTCACGCTCGCTCAGGTCATCCCATAATCCTGGTGATTTGGTCTTCGCCTGGACCAGAACCTTGGTTGCTTCCGGGCTGAAAGTAGACTGTCCCTCATAGGCTGATCGAATAGAATTGGTCAGCGTGGCAATGGTTACATTCTTTAACAAATACCCTGTTGCACCCGCTTCCAATGCCCGTCGGACCAGGTCTTCTTCTGGAAAACTGGTTAGAACGATAATCTTCACTTCAGGGTATTCCCGCAAGACTGCGCGTGTGGTCTCGATACCATCCATGCCTGGCATAACCATATCCATCAGAATCACATCCGGTAAGGATTCCTGACAGAGCGCCAGGATTTCCTTCCCGCTTCCCGCCTCACCGACCAATTCCATATCGCTGTTGATAAGCAAACCCGCCTTTAGTCCATCGCGGACGAGCGGATGGTCGTCGACGATCATTACTTTGATAGTCTCAGTCTCACTCATAAGCATCACTTCTTACTTTCAGGTGTATCCGGATATTGCCAGGCAATCAGAACACGGGAGCCTGTTCCAGGTTGGCTGTCAATTTTAATCACAGCACCCATATTCCTGGCTCGATCTCGCATAATGTTGATCCCCATGCTTCCAGCTGGAATCGACTCGGGATCAAAACCGTGTCCATCGTCGGTGATATGGATCTCGGTACCTTCTGGATCAGAACTAAGCCAAATTTCAACTAGGCTGGCTTCGGCGTGTTTAATAACATTGTTCAGACCTTCTTGAACGATGCGCAGAAAGCCCATAGTTATATCATTCGGAAAGTTTCGATCACCTTCTACCTTTAAAGTAACTTCTGCCCGGGAATATGAGCGTGTTGAATCTACCAGGGATTCGAGTAACTGGCCCAGTGTTTGCTCTCCAATCGCGCTCGGTCGCAGTTCCAGCAGCAGCATGCGCATCTCAGCCAGGGCGCCTCGCAGCATGATTGGCAGCTGTTCTAAATATCGCCGGCCCATTGCCTCATCTTCATCCCAAATTTTCGGTGTTGCTTCGGCTATAACGCTGGCAGAAAAGAGTGTTTGGGTAACGGCATCGTGCAGCTCACGCGCCAACCGTTCCCGTTCGGCGGTTGTCGCTGCTTGCTGAAGCTGAGCTTCAAGCAGCTTGCGTTCAGTGATGTCCTGGTTGATCCCTATAACCTTCACCACCTCGCCCGCATCGTTGAGAACCACGGTCCCCGCCGCGTTAATATGGCGCAGCTCGCCGTCCGGTCGGACGATGCGGTAGTCGAGGAAGGCCTCGGACCTGGTCTCGATGACTGTCCGCATAAGGGTCTCGACGGTTGGCAGGTCGTCGGGATGGATCAAGTGTACCCAGTCTTCATAGGGCATCGGACTCTTTTTCTCGATCCCGTAGATTTCGAACAACTTGTTGTCCCAGGTCATCGAATTCTCTTTGGGATCCCAGTCCCAAATCCCAAAAGATGAAATCTTCACAGCGAGAGACTGTCGCTGGACTAAGACAGATAAGTCTTCGCGGTGAAACGCCAAATCTGCTTTCAGCATCTCCTCCGCCCGTTTGCGCTCGGTGATGTCTGTATCTGCCCCTCGATATCCGACAACATCTCCCCTTTCATCAATAATCGGCAACCCACTTGTTGATAGCTAAACTACCTTGCCATTTTTATGCACGTTCCGGTTTATAAACTCTCGGAACCTCTCCTTGCTGGCAAACGCTTCAAAAGCTGCCCGCTTCAGTTCTTCTTTGTCGTCGGGGCAGAATAAGTCGTAGAAATGTTTTTGAAGTATTTCCTCAGGTTTATATCCTAAGATACTCTCAACAACCGGGCTCACGTAAGTATACTTCCCGCTGCTATCGACCTCCCATATCCACTCCGAAGCGTTATCTACGACATCTTTGAACCTCTTCTCGCTCTTCTGAAGCGCCTCCGCCGCCTGCTTGCGCTCTGTGATGTCTTCGACGATGGAGATAAAGTAACTGGGGGCCCCCGTGTCCTCCCGCACCATTGAGACCGTAATATTGACCCACACAATCTCACCGTTCTTGTGGAGGTAACGCTTCTCTATCGAGTAACTCTCCAACTGCCCATCCAGCATCCTCTTGGCATTCTCATGATCAATATCCAGATCATCCGGATGGGTGATATCCTGGAAAGTACGCACTAGTATCTCCTCTCGTGAGTAGCCCACGATGTCGCAGAATTTCTGGTTGATGCGCAGGAAGCGCCCGCCAGGCGCCTCGTGGTCGATGCCGACCGCAGCTTGCTCAAAGGTGGCCCGGAAGCGTTCTTCGCTCTCGCGCAGTTCCTGCTCAGCCTGCTTTTGCTCAGTAATGTTTACTGATAAACCCATTAATCCAATTACTTCACCTTCATGATCTTTATGAGGTGTAAACCAATTTTTAAAATGATTACCGTCAAGATTTGTCTCTATGGTTGTTGTTTCACCATTAAAAGCATTTCTCATTGAGTCCAATATATGCGGATAATCCTCATACAGCTCAAAAACAGACTTTCCGACAACCTCTCCCGGTTTCAAGCCTAATTTGGAAAGACCTTTTCCTTCGGAAAGAAGAACTGTCCCGTCTTTAGCGATCATATAAATAATTTGTTCGGTATTCTTAATAAGGGTTCTAAATTTTTCTTCACTCTCCTGCAATGCATCTTCCACCAGCTTACGCTCGGTGATATCTCTGCGTAAGGCTTCATTGACCTGAACCAGCTCAGCCGTCCTCTCAGCAACGAGCTGCTCCAGATGCAATTGTGTGTTGCGCAGCTGCAGGTGGGTTTTCACGCGCGCCAGGACTTCTAATTCCTGGACCGGCTTGGAGATGAAATCCACCCCCCCACCTCGAATCCTTGAATGCGATCCTGCAGCTCATCCAACGCGCTCACAAAAATGACGGGAACGTCACGGGTGCGCTCGTCCTGTTTTAATCGCCGGCAGACTTCGAAGCCGCTCATTTTGGGCATCTTGACATCCAGTAAAATTAGGCTCGGGGGTTTCGCGAAGGCAGCTTTCAGGGCTGATTGTGGTTGTTCGATTGGGCGGATCTTGTAGCCCTCTTTGGCCAGGATTTCGGTCAGCATCCGCAGGCTGGCGATACTATCTTCCACCACCAGGATATCCGCGGCCTTGGTTAAACGATCTTGTTCAGCTGCCATTATCCGTCTCGGTTTCATCTAAAAGGTCCTGAAGGCGTCCCATCTGGAAGTTTTCCACGAGTGTGCGCAGGTTTGCTGCCATTTCAGGAGCATGGTCTTCAATATGTTCGATAACTGCTAGAGTCGCCTCCCGATCCGCGACGAGCGTCGTCTCGCTGAGCTCCTGCAGCAGTTCCGGGGGCAGTTCCGCCAGCATCTGCGCGCTGAGCTCCATCCCTTCGGGCTGCGCCGGCGCTTCCGACCTGTCCCGGTAGATATATTTAACACCCAATTCTATAGACATGACGTCAAAGATCTCCTGGTCTCGGAAGGGCTTACGCACCACATCATCACAGCCCGCTGCCAGGATCTCTTTGCGCGGTTCATCCAGGACGCTGGCTGTAACCGCCACGATCTTGACCTTCTCCCCCCCCGGCAGGGTGCGGATCTTCCGCGTGGCCTCGTACCCATCCATGACCGGCATGCGCACATCCATCCAGATGAAATGGGGGTGCCATTCCTGGAATTTGGCAACCGCCTCTTCACCGTTTTCAGCCTCCTGCAGCGTGAACCCGGCCTGGGCCAGCAGGTCGGTCAGCATCAAGAGGTTTTCCTGGTTGTCATCCACGACCAGGATGCGCCAATCCACCTGCCCAGCCTGCAGCCCGATGATCTCAGGTACCGGCGTTTCATCTGGCGATGCCACTACCTCATCAGTCAATCGAAGTGGAATGTTGACCATGAACAGCGAACCCTGACCCACTTCGCTTTCCACTGCGATTTCGCCGCCCATCATTTCTACCAGCGATTTTGAGATCGAAAGACCAAGCCCCGTACCTGCTTGCATTTGTTGGGTATGTTCAATGCGGACAAAGGTTTCAAAGATATCATCCAGATTACCTTGCGGGATCCCTATACCGCTATCTTCCACTTCCAGTTGCAGCATCATCCTGTCCGGGTCCTCCGCTATCTTTTCTGAATGGTCACGCAGGGATACCCCGCCCTCCTGGGTATACTTGACCGCATTGTCCAGCAGGTTAGTCAGCACCTGCCGCAGTTTTCCGGCATCCCCCAGCAGAGAGGGGGGCAGGTCATCGGCCAAATCAAGGCTGAAGCGCAGACCTTTGCCTTCCGCTCGTGACTGGAATATCCGTCCAATATCATCCAGCATCTGCCGGAGATCGAAGGGTTCCTCTTGTAGTTCAACGCGCCCCGCCTCGATCCTGGAAAGGCTGATGATATCGCCGACCATGTCGAGCAGGTGTTCGCCGCTGCGGGTGATGATTTGCAGTCTCTCTTGCTGCTGCGCGTTAAGACCCTCATCGCGGGTCATCAGTCGGGTAAAGCCCAGGATGGCGTTGAGCGGGGTGCGCAGTTCGTGGCTCATATTGGCCAGGAATATGCTCTTGGTCTGGTTGGCAATTTCGGCGTCTTCCTTCGCTTCCTGCAATTGCTGTGTTCTTTCCACTACCTGGGTTTCAAGCTCACGTCTTCTGGCTTCCATCGTACCCACTCGCCGGCGGTAGCCTCCAACCAGCAAACCAATGACCAACACCAGCATACCGATCCGGAACCAGGTCGTACCCCACCACGGCGGAGTTATGGTGATTTTTATGGATTTGCCTTCTTCGTTCCAG
>JAUWLJ010000291.1 GCA_030613705.1 Chloroflexota bacterium | reverse complement strand
TCCAAGACTGGCCGTCTTGTCCGCATCGTAGCCGGTATTGCTCTGATTGCCTGGGGTTTGTTGGGCTTAACCGGAACCACAGGCATAATTGTTGCGGTGATCGGCCTTGTCCCATTGCTGGCTGGAATATTTGACGTTTGTGTGTTCGCACCGCTTTTCCGCAATCCATTCAAAGGACCAGAAATTCGAGGCGATAATTAATATTCACTATTCAAATAGGACGTTGGGCTGTGATTACCCAATGTTCTATTTGATTTAGTACAGTCAGATGCAGAAAATCAGAGTTATTAAATCCATATTGTTTGTAGCCATTCAATTCGTTTGTTTGGGCTTGATTGCATTCACCGGACCACTCTTTCCTGCAAATGAAACTTTGCTATTAATCGAGCTTCTGGGTCTAGGGCTGGGTGTTTGGGCTACACTAACCATGAGGATTGGCAATTTCAACATCACACCCGATCCGCTCAATTGGAGCAAGCTAGTGACATCTGGACCCTATCGTCTTATTCGCCATCCTATGTACCTGGCTCTTTTGCTAACAACTTTACCTCTAGTAATAAACGATTTCGATCTGTTTCGGATTGTCATTTGGCTAGTTCTGCTCATTGACCTCTTATTGAAGCTAAATTATGAGGAAAATCTGTTGGCCACCGAATTGACGGGGTATGACCAGTATATGCGAAAAAGTGCTCGATTGATCCCATTTCTATATTAATCACCAATAATGAACGAAATGTGATGAAGGGCATTGAGTACTAATTACCTTACCTACACCAAAATAGTAGTAACTACGAAATCCATGGCAATTGGAGCATCATTAGTACTCATGGATGACGGGATTTTTCGTAGCGAACGCTGAATATTCTTATATCAGGAAACAGTCTCATCTGCGCTGCCAGGGGCACGCAGACCGCCATCTGGGCATAAGGCGATCGCGTAGATGAAATGCGTGTGACCTGTGAGGATTCGGCTGATGATCTCGCTGCCGTTTATCTTCACTAAACGAAATCCACCCAGCTCACAATATTGGTCCCCAACCGGGTCAGTGCAGCTCCCCCGGTGGAGCTTGCTCGGGCAGCTAGGGTTGGTCAGCCACTCGGGCTCGAGCACGACGTTGTCCCGCAATCGACCCCATCACTCTCTCCAAGATATTTATTGAGAGCCATTAATATGATCTATAAACAAGATATAATTGCGTTGTTCGAGGCTCTGGTTTGGTATAACCAAGCACGGATCTCGATGATAGTTTTGCAGCTGATAAGCATTTCCCATCTGATGGATCGCGCCTTCAATCATTAGATAACATTCGGGCAAACATAGACCATAACTTCAAAATGCACAATGTCCTTTCACCCTTGCTAAACTCATAACAAAAGGATTCGTTTCGATAAGAAGATAAAAGCTATGTCATATTCAGTTAAGAAAATTCTTCAGATGGAAATTGCACCAGCTTTGGGTTGCACAGAACCTTCAGCTATCGCCTTTGGCGCTGCCGCCGCCGCATCCCTTTTGGAAAGAAAAAATATCACCTCCATTAAGGTTTGGGTGGATGCCAATATCTTCAAGAACAGCCTGGCAGTATCGATCCCAGGGACTGATGGGCTACGTGGTTTGGATGTCGCCAGCGCTCTCGGGGCGGTTGGGGGTGATCCCAAACTCAATCTGCAGGTCTTGGAACCTGTCAACGATCAAATAATCGCACATGTTCAGAAGATTGTCCAAGCAGGCCTGGTTAAGGTAAACCTTCTGCCAGATCAGAAAGGTATCTATATTCGGACCAAGGTCATTGGAATAAATAATGTAGCTGAATCTATAATCAAGGACTCACACGATAACATCGTCTCCCTAAAACTTAACGATCAAACGATTCACAATCATCCATTGCTCTCAGAAACAAGCGGTGGGGATAGCCAGAATGAATTGATTGAGATGGAATCTTGGATAAAAAATCTCTCTTTAGCTGATCTCTATGGATTAATAGATGATTTGGACATGGAGGATTTTGAATTCTTGGAAGAAGGTATTCAATACAACTTGCGATTAGCGGATTATGGGTTAAAGTACGGCCCGGGATTGGGCGTGGGGAAGACACTTGATACATTAGTCAGACAGAGATTGATAAAGAGGGATATGATCTTGGCAGCCAAAATCCTTACCTCATCTGCAGCAGATGCAAGGATGGCAGGTGTCAAAATACCAGCCATGAGTTTAGTAGGCAGTGGCAATCTTGGATTAACTGCGATTTTGCCCATTTGGGCGGTTAAAGATTACCTGGAGTGTGATGAAAGGGTGATTCTTGAAGCGATTGCTCTAAGCCATATCATCACAATTTTCATAAAAGCACACACAGGAAGATTATCCGCAATTTGCGGCAGCTCAATTGCTGCCGGTGCAGGTTCTACCGCGGGTATTACCCATCTGCTTGGAGGCGGTCTTAATCATATTGCCGGTGCAATTAAGAATCTGACTGGAGATTTAGCCGGTGTAATATGTGATGGGGCAAAAGCTGGATGCGCTTTGAAATTGTCCACTGCAGCAGGGACAGCAGTTCAAGCAGCGCTTTTTGCTATACAGGGAGTACAGGTACACTCCTCCGACGGGATCGTTGCCAACTCTCCAGAAGGGACTATGCATAATGTCGGTATTCTCAGCACCCAGGGAATGATCGAAACAGATCGTACGATTCTACAAATCATGATGGAGAAACAATTCTCGAGTGTTTAGGGTGAACCCTGTTGTTTACTCCTCGCACCAAAAGATCAGGCTGGTGTTAAAAAGACTCAATTTCCACCCTTAAGGATTTCCCATCCAAATCAGTTAGACGCTCCTCCAGCACCTTGAGCGCGATCATCTCAGTGAACATACCCAGAGACTGCTGGTAGCTCTCCCGCGCTGGTTCCAGACCACCTGGTTGGAGACAACCTACGAGCGCATTGACAAACCTGTCCTTATGCGCGACTTTAGCTCGATGATCATCGGCTTTCACGAGGTGGACAGCCTAATGGAAGACCCCGCCACTGGTGAAACCTACCAGCCGCAATTCATGAGCATGGATGCTTACCAGGCAATTATTGATGAATCAGGAATGGGTTGTGATCAGGGTTGTGGTGCAAGAGGTGATCGTGGAGGGAATCCATAATCGTGCAGCCTTTTAAAAATGGGCGGTGTAAAAGCCGCTTTTCTCTTATTCGAGAGGTGAGGAAAAATTATGGGATAAAGTCTACAATATCAAACTTTTGATTTTCGCCTTGATGATACAGTTATCTGCATCAAGAACCATAACACTCATTTCATACCTCCATTCTCATGCCGTTTACATGTGTATACATCACGCGTCTACATTCGTAAACGCACCTACTAAAATAAATTACCTCGGCCCACAACGACGGTCAGAAGTGGTTTCTACGTATTGCAGATACGATTATTATCAACCATATTTGCCCGATTTTGACACCTCCTAGCTTGCCAGAACGCGTCATTCAGCGTAGGTACTGGATGTTATAACCAGTTGC
>JAUWLJ010000188.1 GCA_030613705.1 Chloroflexota bacterium | reverse complement strand
AGGATCTCAATGGAAAAGTGGTGGTATTGAATTTTTGGGCCTCATGGTGCAAACCCTGTGAGGAAGAAGCTGCCGAATTAGAAACTGCCTGGCGGATTTACCAACCGGGCGGTGAGGTGGTATTTCTTGGCGTCGATTATGTTGATACCGAAACCGAGGCCATGGTCTACCTGGAAAAATTCGACGTGACCTATCCTAATGGCCCTGACCTGCGGACGCAGATCTCCCCGGCTTTCCGCATTCGCGGTGTGCCGGAAACATATATCCTTGACCAGGATGGAAAACTGGCTGCGTTCAAGATTTCTCCTTTTCTTTCCCTGGCTGAGATTCAAGGCATGATCGATCCCCTGCTTGAATCAAGCAACTAGATTTCTGGAACATCAAACTATTAGCGGCCTGACACGAAAAAGAATCTATCATCATGGATATTGGCTCAATATTTCTCCTGCTCGCCTTGTTAGTCCTGATCAGTTTATTTATCGCTAAACCATTGCTCGACCGGAAGACGGTCGCGGTAACGCCAGAAGAAGACCTGAAGGAACATGAATTGTCGACTCTTTTGGCGGAACGCGATCGAATGCTGACAGCTCTCGAAGAACTGGATTTTGATAATGCCTTGGGTAAGATCCCTCAAAAGGATTATCCGGGTCAACGGGAGCGATTACTTAAGCAGGGGGCGGAAACCCTGCGAAAGTTAGATGAATTTGACGGGGAGATAAGTGATGCTGATATTGAACTGCGGATTGAGGCGGCGGTTGCTGAACGCCGCACTGCCACTGCTGACCGGGGGGAGGCAGTGGTCGCTCAGCAACCACACGCTGTAATGGTTGATGCGGATGACGTGGTTGAAATACAGCTCGCTGCCAGACGACGTGCCAGGCAAGATAAATCTGCTGGATTTTGTCCGCAATGTGGTCGTCCGGTGCAGAAGTCCGATCGTTTTTGCCCCAAGTGCGGGAATGATCTCGCAGAAGGCGTAAGATCAAAATAAAATTGCTTGTTGGTGATATGTACCGAATGGATCAAAACCAAATCAGAATCCCTTACTATTCTCGTCTTCCTGCTATAAAAATCATCTTTATCCCAGTTTTTTTCCTGTTGGTATTAACTGCCTGCTCGTTTTCACTGGCAGAAGATATCACGCCCCCCCCAGGTGCTGAGGTGCCATTTGAGGAACCTACCCAACCCCCGCTCAGCGGCCCTCTCTATCCGATTGTTCGTCCTGACCCATCTGCAGGCCGCGCGATCTATGTGGAGAAATGTGCCCCATGCCACGGGGTTTCAGGTCTGGGCGATGGATCGATGGCAGGGCAGCTGCCAGTTGCCGCGCCCGCGCTGGGTACGGATGCAGTAGCCCGGTTATCCTCCCCGGCTGAATGGTATGCAGTTGTCACACAAGGCAACCTGGAACGCCGTATGCCGCCGTTTAGCAGCTTAACTGATCGCCAGCGTTGGGATGTGGTCGCATATCTTTATTCGCTGAGCAATTCTCCCCAAAGACTTCTCCAGGGGGAATCGCTTTACCAGGGTAACTGTGCCTCATGTCATGGCGAAGGTGGTGATGGTAAAGGCCTGGAGGCCGCGGCTCTTTCGGAGCCCCCAACGGTCTTCACTGACCAGGAACTGATGGCGGATTATTCTGCTGAGCAGCTCTTTCAAGCGATCAGTGAGGGAAAAGCGCCAGATATGCCGGCTTTCGCAGAGCAATTGTCCACAGAGGAGCGTTGGGCTTTGAGCGCATATCTTCGTTCGCTGACCTTCGCTTCTCAGATCGCAGTTAGCGATACACCAGAAACCCCCACACCTGCTACTATTGAAGCCAGCGAAACCACACAAGCCTCACCAACGGCTGAAAGTGTGGCGGGAACCGGTCGTATTGATGGTCAGGTGATCAGCGTCTCTGGCGGTCAGATCCCGGCAGATTTATCAGTTACTTTGTATGGGTTCGATCAGATGCAGCAAACTTACACCGCAGATACTCCCGTTGAACCAGATGGCATTTTTTCATTTGAAGATGTCCCCATGCTGCAGGGGCGCGCTTTTCTTGCCAGTGTGGAATATGGTAACGTCGTATACAATTCCGATATCGTCGTGGTTGACCCGGAAAATACAAACATGGTGTTGATCATCCCATTTTATGAATCCACTAGCGATACTTCTCAATTATCGATCGACCGTTTACACTTGTTATTTGAATATATCGAGCCCGATACGTTGAGGGTCGTCGAGATGTACATCATCTCCAATTCAGGCGATCAAACTGTGGTGGCTTCCGAAGAAGGGCAGCCTGTCTTATCTTACTCATTACCGGGTGGAGCAACCAATCTGCAATTTCAAGATGGGGCTGTTGGAGAACGCTATGTTGAGCAGGCTGATGGATTCGGCGATTATTCGGTTGTCAGGCCCGGTGCAGGTCAACACCAGGTAATTTATTCATATGATCTACCGTATAAGAACAAGCTGAATTTCAGCCAGCCTATTAACCTGCCGGTCAATGCTGTTATCATCCTCCTGCCGGAAGATGGGATCAGAATTACAGGCGAGCAGCTCAATGATATGGGTACACGCGATGTGCAGGGGAGCGCCTACCATATGTATTCCAGCGACCTCATCGAGGCAGGTTCTAACTTTGTGATTTCAATTTCTGGGCGTCCCCAAACCAGTGGAGTGGGATTAGCACTTGGTTCAAGTAAAGATCTGATTATCGGGCTGTTAGCTTTTGGGGTTGCTTTAATCCTTGCTGGTGGATGGCTTTACATGCGTGCGCGCAATGGTAGAACGGATCAAGAGGGTTTAGATCCGGATGAGGAAACGCTGGCAGAGCAAGATGGAGAGGATGTGGACACATCGCTTGACGCCATCCTGGCCCTTGACGATCAATATCAGGCGGGCGAGCTTCCCAAGGATGCATACCTCAAACGGCGGGCAGAGCTTAAGTCTAAAATCAAAGAAAAGCTAGGGAGCTAGGGTGCAAGATTGGCTTTATTGTTCAAAGAATTTGTAAAGAATTGGACAACAGCATGAGTAGAATTCAAAGCCATTTAGATTTAGACGTATACAAATTGGCATTCGAATCAGCAATGCGTATATTTGAATTATCAAAGCAATTTCCAAAAGAAGAAACTTGTTCTCTGACAGATCAGATCCGTCGATCATCCCGTTCCGTTTGTGCAAATATCGCAGAAGGCTGGCGTAAAAGAAGATACGAGGCTGCCTTTGTCAGTAAGTTATCCGATGCTGAGGCAGAGGCTGCGGAAGCCCAAACATGGCTCGAGTTTGCTTATGAATGTGAATAC
This sequence comes from Chloroflexota bacterium, assembly GCA_030613705.1. Lineage (GTDB taxonomy): Bacteria > Chloroflexota > Anaerolineae > Anaerolineales > UBA4823 > PFL25. The sequence goes on along the minus strand of JAUWLJ010000188.1, from coordinate 1,945 downwards.
CTTACTGTAGAGGTTATGAAAGAATTACGAAAAACCTATGATCATGTTATTGGTAAATTGGTCAAAATGATTATCAATCCCACACCTTGGATTTTACCTCGTTGAGAGAACTAATACTCGATTGCTGATGGACATGCTGATGTTATCGACCTGCTCTGATTTTCCCCAGCTCCCAAGCACCCTTGCACCCGTGCACTCCTGCACCCTTGCTCTGTAATCATGATTAAAGTGCGTAAACTGGTTAAGCGCTTTGGCTTGAAGACCGTACTGCGCGGGATGGATTTTCAGGCTGATCAGGGCGAGTTTGTTGCCTTGCTCGGGCCGAATGGCGCTGGCAAGACCACGTTTTTGAGAATCCTGGCCTCTCTTTCCCGCCCAACGATGGGCGGGGTGAATATCGCTGGTTACCGCCTTCCTGACCAGGCTTCAGCAGTTCGCCGGCGGCTAGGCGTAGTCTCACATCAACCACTTTTGTATGGTGATCTGACCGCGGAGGAAAATCTGCGCTTCTATGGGCGGATGTATGGAGTCCGGGACCTGCGGTCGCGGGTGGCAGAGGTTTTGGAGCTGGTCGGATTGACCCCTCGCCGCCGTGATTTAGTGCGCACTTATTCACGTGGCATGCAGCAGCGTCTGGCGATCGGGCGAGCAGTGCTGCATGATCCAGATGTGATGTTGTTTGATGAACCCCACACCGGATTGGACCAGGATGCGAGTGCCATGTTGGATACTGTGCTGAGAGAAGTGGCTGCGCGCGGACGCACAGTGGTCATGACCTCGCATGACCTGGCGCGAGCCGCAGACCTGGCTTCTCGTTTCGATGTCATCTCGCGGGGTGTGATCACTGCCTCTGTAAAACGTGATGAGATCGAGCCGAATAACCTGTTGGCGTTTTATCGCCAGGCGCTCCAAGAAGCATGACTATCGAACGCGAATCATCTTATCTACCTGAAAAACAAGGGATCCCCGCTGACAGTAAGGCGGTCGGTTTCTTGCGCGCTATGGGGGCCGTGGTTTGGAAAGACCTCTCTGCAGAAATTCGCAGCCGGGAACTGCTTTCTGCGATGCTGATCTTTGCCTTGCTGGTGATTCTGATCTTCAATTTTGCGCTGGACCTCGATCCCGCCACGCGGCGAGAACCCACGATCACTGCTGGGGTGTTGTGGGTGATTTTCGTTTTTGCCGGGACCTTGGGTCTCAACCGATCGATGGCGATCGAAAAAGATCGCGGCTGTTTGGATGGCTTGCTGCTGGCGCCCGTCGACCGCAGCGCGATTTACTTTGGTAAAGCACTGGGCAATTTGGTTTTCATGCTGATGGTCGAGTTCATCGTTTTGCCAATCTACAGTTTGTTATACAACGTCAACCTGTTCAATCCAGGGCTGCTGTTGGTGATCTTGTTGGGATCAATCGGTTACGTTGCTGTGGGAACATTGCTGGCAGCCATGGCAGTGCAAGCCCGTACGCGCGACATCCTTTTGCCGATATTGCTGTTCCCGGTGGTGCTGCCGGTCATACTGGCGGCGGTCAAAGCCAGCACCGGTTTCCTGGATGGGAGTGAAATGGAGGTTATCCGGCCCTGGATTAACTTGCTGATAGCCTACGATATAATATTCTCTGCAGTTGCATTCATGGTCTTTGATTATGTTGTTGAAGAATAACCAGCCTCCCTGGTTGTCTATTAAATTTAGGACTTACGCAATTGGTAGTTTAAATGTCATTTCGAGCGACAAAAGGAGCGAGAAATCCCTAAATAGGTGTCTTGCAAGCGGTCTTTTCAGGGATTTCTCGTCGCAAGCTCCTCGCCTAGCAAAGAACGCAAGAGTAAACAAATGACACGAACTGCGTAACTCCTAAAATTATTCATTTGGAGTTGAATTATGGATTCAAAACCCCGTTTACTTACTATTATAGATATTGTCACTGTGGTCTTGCTGCTCATCGC
>JAUWLJ010000202.1 GCA_030613705.1 Chloroflexota bacterium | reverse complement strand
ACCAAGATCGGTGTATGACGAAGCGAAAAGATTTGCAGAAGCTTTAACCATGGCTTATCATCGTTTTCATGATGTTGATACCAGAATTGTCAGGATTTTCAACACCTTTGGCCCTCGGATGCACCTGGATGATGGTCGGGTGGTGCCGAATTTTTTAAAGCAAGCATTACAAAGTCAACCGCTTACTGTCTATGGTGATGGTTCGCAAACCCGAAGTTTTTGTTATGTGGATGACCTCATCGATGGAATTTATCGCTTATTGCTTTCCGATGAACATTCACCGGTAAATATCGGCAACCCAGTGGAGACGACGATCCTAAAATTCGCTGAGACAATCAACAAAATTACCGGTAACTCTGCCGGGATCGTATTCAAGGAAGACGCCCGGGGAGAGGGTGATCCTCAACGACGGCGACCGGATATCTCGCGGGCTAGGGATATTCTTGGCTGGGAAGCGAATATCAGCCTGGAAGATGGCTTGCTGAAAACGATGGACTATTTCAAAGGAAAAATGGGTCTGGCATGACGCTCACTTCGATCGTTACAGATCCTCGTGAAAGAACCCGCTTTTTGCGATTTGCGACGGTAGGGATCATCGGCGCGGTGGTTGATTTTGGAACTTTTAACTTGCTGACGACCTTTGCTGGTTTGACAGCGGTCGTGGCAAGTGTCTTCTCATTCATTGCAGCTATTATCAGCAACTTCACCTGGAATCGCTACTGGACTTACCCGGATTCAAGGTCGAAGACTCTCAGTCGGCAATTAATCCAATTTTCAGTGGTGAGCCTATTGGGATTATTGATCCGCACTCCGATAATAGCCATTCTTGAACCATATTTCAGCCGGTTATTCACTGGATTTGACTTCCTTCCAATTGGATTCATAACTGCAGGATTTTTGGCTAATAACCTCGCCCTGGCAATTGCTGTGATCGTGGTAATGTTCTGGAATTTCTTTATTAATCGCTACTGGACTTACAATGACATCAGCTAGACTAAGTACCATGTGAAGTTGAGAAGATCACAGATCAAATTAGAATAGGATCAAGAGGGTATAATTCTTATATATGGCAGAGTCAAAAAAACCAATCCCAATTTATACTACATCAGGTGACACCGGGGGATATATCATCTACCCTTATGTATACAACCAGATTGGTGATTGGATAGGGTGGGTGACATCTATTAACCAGGTTTATTCCGTTTATGGACGTTATGTTGGCTGGATAAATACGGACAATCGTATTCTACGGCGTCGGGCGGATGATTATCAAAAACCAGATAAGACACCGCCGTCTGCACCACCCCGTTTCCTCCCCCCCGCAATCGTACCATTACCGCCGTTGATGGCGGAATTGAAATACGAAACAGTCGATGTCCTTGAAGATATGCCTGAATTGATGCCCCGACTGGATGATTTCGCAGTGAGTGATGATGATTTTATATGAGTCCTCATCTGGAAAAACCTGCTTGGCTACCAGAGTTCATCTTTGCCAACTCATGCAGCCTCTAAATCCGAACATCTTTGGATAAAGACATGGTGTTTATATAAAGAAACTGCTCGAAGAAACTTGAGAATTAGTTGGGATGCCTCACTCCTAACAATAGGTGGAAATCAAAGCAGCTGATAAAATGTTAAATTGCAACCAATCAAGATTGAAGGTTTAGCGACTTCAATTGCCGATCGATATTTTGGCGGAGTACATCCATCAAAAAATGGTGTATGCTCAAGTGGAAAATCCAATTGCAGATGTGATTTCTTGAACCAATTCCACTCACTTAAATTAATTGGCGATCAAAGAGAAAGATGAGCACCACATTTGATATTAGAAACTGAGTGAACGGATCATCCATATTTAGCGGGTAATACGTCAGTCGAAACAGTTAATCCTCATACAGATCAACGAGGATCAAAGCCAGAAAATTAAAAAATTTGCTATACTTAAAGCATCACCAATAACTGCCTCCAGGAGTACATAACCAATGAGATCATGGAATCCTTTCAAAAAAAAGAGCATCAAAAAAGAGGAGACCGCAGCAATTGATCCAAATGAATTCAAGGAACCGACGGATTACAATGGCTTTATGCAGCGTGGTTGGGCTAACCATGCTCGGGGAAATCAGAATCAGGCAGAGTCGGATTTTCGTCGTGCCCTATCTTATTCGCCAGAATCAGTGGACGCAAATTATGCGTTGGGATTGGTGATGAAGTCCCAAGGTAATAAAGAGGGAGCAGTTGATTTATTTAACAAGGCGATGGAATTAATTAAACAGGGAAAGATTGAGGGTAACTCTCAATCCGAGATGATGCGCCGGCTTACACTGGGTCATATTAACGAGTTGACCACAGGAGATTGGAATCTGGAGGATCAAATTTGGCATTAAAAATAATGAACCACCATGATCGGATAGAAGCATGCATCGCCAATGAGGCTGTTGATCGACCCGCGGTGGCAATGTGGCGACATTTTCCCGTGGATGATCAATCCCCAACAAACTTGGCGGAAGCGACCATTGATTTTCAACGGGCTTATGATTTCGATTTGGTGAAAGTTACTCCAGCGTCCTCGTTTTGTATAAAGGATTGGGGGGCAAAAGATGAGTGGCATGGTGCTTCTGAAGGCACGCGTGAATATACCCACCGGGTTGTTCAACATCCAGCTGATTGGGAGCAGCTCACTATACTCGATCCAACAAAAGGATATCTTGCAGCTCAGCTAGATTGCTTGCGAATGATCAATGGTGAATTAGGACAAGAGGTTCCTGTCATCCAAACGGTTTTCAATCCGCTTTCGCAAGCTAAGAATCTGGTCGGGGCTGAGAATCTATCCATTCACCTCCGTCGATATCCCCAGGAATTAAAAACTGGACTGCGGATCATTGCAGAAAGCATCCAGCGCTTCATTGAGGCAGTACGACAGACGGGGGCAGCGGGGATTTTTTATGCGGTACAACACGCTCAGTACTCTTTGTTTTCTGAAAAGGAGTATGAAGAATTTGGCAGATCATTCGACATGCAAGCCCTGGAACCTGCCCAGGAATTCAAATTCAATATGCTCCACTTGCATGGGGTACAAGTTATGTTCGACCTCTTTATGGATTACCCGGTCGCGATGATCAATTGGCACGACCGTGAAGCCCCTCCCTCCTTGGCTGAAGCAAAGAAGAAATTCTCCGGTGCTTTGTGTGGGGGTTTGCGCCGTCAGGAAACAATGGTTTTAGGTACACCGGAACGAATAAAATCTGAAGCTGAGGATGCTTTTCAGCAATCGGGAGGGCGTGGATTGATTTTGGGAACCGGGTGCGTAATGCCAACTATCGTCCCTCGGGGGAATATCATCGCAGCACGGAAAAGCGTCGAAAAGTGATTGAGTTATTGATCTAGGCGATATGAAACGGCGATCGGGTCTCTTCGGTCGCCGTTTGTGTTATGAGAGTGATATCAGGAAGCGCAAGAGGTCGTAAATTAAAGTCCGTGCCTGGGGATTCGACTCGCCCGATTACGGACCGGGTCAAGGAATCTCTGTTCAATATTATCGGCCCAGAGATCCAGGATTCAAATTTCCTGGACTTATTTGCAGGAACTGGGAGTGTTGGGATTGAAGCCTTGAGCAGGGGAGCGAAAGCTGCCCTGTTCATTGATGTCGATCGCAATGCGATCAAAACTGTGGGAGCTAATTTGGGGCTGACCAAGCTTGCAGATTATGCAAACGTGATTCGCGGGGATGCACTAACAATCCTGGAAAAGCCCGCAATGGGCCAATTTGACTATATCTATATTGCTCCACCGCAATATCGGGGTTTATGGAAAATAGCTCTGGAATTAGTGGATACCCACCGAGATTGGTTATCCCCAGACGCCTGGGTGATTGTACAAATTCACCCACGCGAGATTGAAAATCTGGAGTTGGAGCAATTAGTTGAATTCGACCGCAGAAACTACGGGAGCACGCTTTTAGCTTTCTTCCAGGTCGAGGGTCCTTGATGACACAGAGGACGAATCTGCAAGAAAAAATTTCCCACACCTCAGATTCAACCCATTGACCGGTGATTGGGTGTTGGTATCCCCGCACCGCACTCAAAGACCCTGGAAAGGGCAGGTCGAGAAAGCTCCCCAGTCGGACCTACCTGAGTATGACCCAAACTGCTATCTATGCCCGGGAAATTCCCGATCTGGCGGGCAAAGAAATCCTAATTATTCTTCAACCTACGTGTTTGATAATGATTTTCCAGCTCTGTTGCCTGGTGATCCAGCGAGTTTCTTATCTGAAGAAGAGATCCATGGAGCGGGGGAAACTGATTCCCCCGAATTATTTCTGGCGGAATAAGAATCGGGTATCTGCCGGGTGGTTTGCTTTTCCACCCAGCATAATTTATCTTTGCCAGACCTATCGCTTAAACAAATCGAGGCTGTGGTTCGGACCTGGATAGATCAGACACTCGATCTTGGAAAGCGCAATTATATCCATTACATACAGGTATTTGAAAACAAGGGCGCGATGATGGGTGCCTCCAATCCCCATCCTCATTGCCAGATTTGGGCTACACTCCACATCCCAAATGAACCGCTAAAAGAGCTGACAACTCAGAGGGATTATTTTGCCAGGAATGGGAGTTGTTTGTTGTGCGATTATTTACAAGCTGAGAAAAGAATCCAGGAACGAATTGTCCTTGAAAATGAGCATTTTACTACCCTGGTCCCCTTCTGGGCAGTTTGGCCATTCGAGATCATGGTACTGGCAAACCGGCATGTACCCACTCTGCCGGAATTGAGCACGTCTGGAATAGAATCGTTGGCGGATATTTTTAAGCGCCTAACAACCCGCTATGACAACTTGTTTAAAATTCCTTTCCCTTACTCGATGGGATTTCACCAGTCTCCGGGAAATGATGGTTTGCACCCGCAGTGGCACCTGCATGCCCATTTTTATCCGCCCTTGCTGCGCTCTGCTACAGTGCGGAAGTTCATGGTGGGCTTTGAGATGCTCGCCGCTCCGCAAAGAGACCTGACCCCAGAAAACGCGGCTGAGCGTTTACGCTCATTGAGCGAGGTGCTTTTCCGGGGGTCAAGGTAGTCAATTTAGAACA
>JAUWLJ010000138.1 GCA_030613705.1 Chloroflexota bacterium | reverse complement strand
AGATATCGCCAGGCTCCAAATCCCACAAGAGGATGCTGTTATCACCCGCGACAACAGTACCGGGCTGCACATCGCCGCCAGCGGAGAGGGCAAAGCGTCCATCCGGGCTGAATATAGCCTCGGGTACACCATCACCGTGTCCACTCAAGATGCTCGTTTCTGCTGCGGATTGCTGGCCCACCCCTGACTTGATATCCCAGAAGCGCAGCAGCCCGCTTTCGTGCCCCGTGATGGCGATACGTCCATCAGGCGTCAGCCTGCCGAGAGTAAACTCATCGGAGAGATTAAAACGGGCCAGGGGCTCTCCGCTCGCAGCATCCCACAGTACCGTCGGGAAAATCGATAATATGCGCCGCCCATCCTCGCTGAATATCAGTTGATCAGGGTCCTCAAGAAGTTTATGTACTGTATCACCGCTGCGAGGGTCGATTTGCTCGATCCCCTGGTCTGCGCCTTGAATATAAAGCGCGTCTCCCCCAGGATTAAATGTTCTCGCGAATACAATATATTCAAAATCGCGGCGCAGGACTTCACCATTATTGAGATCCCAGATGAGCAGAATCCCATCAATCGAGCTCTCCAGTGTGATCGCGGCGATTTTCCCATCCGGGCTGATCTCAATACTGTTCGTCCAGTAGCCGGGTAGATCGACCTCAAGGCGCTGCAGCTCATCACCGGTCATTACGTCATAGGCGATGAGTGTGTCGCTGCCCGAATAGGGAGTGTTTATGTCGGTATCCACGCGGCGATTGAGCGCGGCGACCAGCAGATCCCTATCCTCGCTGGCGGCGCTTTGTTTGATAAATAATTCAGGGGAAGGCGACCTGAATTGGCGGATTACCTCACCTGTGTTGAGGTCAACAACCTCGATTACCATATCGGCAATGAAGAAAGGATCATATGGATTGTCAAATTCTGGATTCGGTCTCACAGTCCAGAACATGGCAGCTGACCCGGAGGAATCCTCCAGGCGGTAATTCAGGTACCTTACATCCCCAGGGAATGGTAGCTGTCCCTGGTAGCGGCGGACTTCCTCACCTGATTCCCTGTCCCAAAGGATAAAATACCCATCCACCGCCGCAGATAGCAGAAATCGTCCATCCGAGCTGAATTCGACGTGGATCGATCTGTCTTTGTGGCCAACAAAGCGCTGTATCTCGGCGCCAGTTTCTAAATCCCACATAGCCAGTGAGTTATCATCGGTCACTGGTTCATTTAAGTACTGGCGACCGGAGGCCGATACCAGGTCCCGCTGATCCGGGCTGAAGTGCAGGTCAGCAATCGGGCTGGTATGGGCCTGGATAACCCGCGACACCCCCGGGGCAAAGGCGATCCTGCGCATTGCCGGAAGAACCTCGGGCGGAGGATCGTCGATCTTGTTAGCCTCCATGATTAACGCTAAAGCTTGCTCTGGATCGTTGTTTTCAAATGCCTGTTCTGCTGCTCCCACCAAAGAGAGACTCTGGAATTCTGCTGCACGCCGCTGTGCAATGCGACTCTGGTTGAATATGGCTAACGTCAATGTGATGCCCATAATCGAAGCTGCGATCAGTACTGTGATGATGACCCTCATCCGCCGCAGGGCAGAGCGCTCTAAGCCTCGCTCACGTTCCTGTTGTTCCCGCGTGGCTGCCTCCTGCCGATCACGCTCAGCAAGGCTGGTCCGGATGAATTCTCGCTCCAATCCGCTCAAGTCGACCTGGCGCTCTGCAAGCCAGCGTTCTGCCGTGGCCAGCGGCAGGCCGCGCATCAGGCCTCCCTCATCCCGCTCGCTGGCCTCCCACCCGCGAATAACCGCCCTCAGGCGTTCCTGCCAGACGCGGAATTCCCGATCGGCATTCATCCACTTCCGCAAACGCGCCCAACCCCGGATCAAAGCCTCGTGGACTACTTCAACAATCTCTCTGCCTTCCGAGTCTCTGCCGGTGATTAATAGCCGGGCATCTGCCAGGCGTTGTATCAATCCCCAGTTATCCTCTCCCAGCTCGGATCGGGTAGCCAACCTGCGGGTATCTTCAGTGCCCTCCCCTGGCCGTACCACCTGGATAAAGACTCGTCGGGCCGTGGCTTGTTCTTCAGGTTCAAGCTCATCAAAAACCGAATCGGCGTGACGGGTCAGCGCCCCACTTACCCGGTCGATGGCTTCATAGGATTGGTGAGTTAGCAGTGCTCCATCCTGACGTTCCCACAGCTGGGTCATGGCAAATTCAAGCAGCGGGAGATTGCCTGGCTCGTCGCCAACATCTTCCAGAATGCGTGAGGCCAGGCCAGTTTCGAAGTTAACATTGAGCTTTTTAGCCGGGGTGACGATCGCTCTGCTCAATTCATTGGTCGTCATCGGGCCCAACTTGACATCTGAATCTTGGATCGCATCCGCAAATGGGCGGTGAGCCAGAGCTTGCCCCAGAAAATCGGCTCGCAAAGTAAGTATGAGAGAAAATATTGGTGCTGGCCGGTACTGCTGGTCGAAAACTGCTTCGGTCAGGGTGTCCATGAACATGCTGCGCAGGTCTGCATCCGGGACGAGGGTGTACAGCTCTTCAAACTGGTCACTGACCAACGGTAAGCGAGTGCCCGGTGGTTGATCCTCAAGGATGGTTTGCACGACATCCATCAACGCGATCTCTCGCCCCATCAGCGCCTTGGACAGCTTATTGGTCTCTACCAGCTGATCGGTCTTGCTCAGGTTGGGTTCAAGATAGGGGATCAAGGCTGCCGCAAGGGCATTGAAGGGCTGGCTCCCTGGCCGGAATTTTGTGATCAGCCAATTGTCTTGAGCCCGCAGCTGGGCCAGCAATCCGGCGTGTACCACGGAAGATTTCCCGCTCCCGGATGGGCCCACCACCGCTACCATTGGTCGCTGATGCAGTGTCTCCAAAAGTAGATCTGTGAAGGCCTCTCGGCCGAAGAAGAATGGTGCATCTTGCTCACGAAAAGCGTGCAAGCCGCGGTAAGGATTGGCCGGAACGATGGCGGTTTCAGCATCCTTCACTGTTTCGGTTGTTAATGTACGGATCTGAGGAAAGCTTTGCTGGGGCAGATCGGGGTGGACAAGTCCGAATATATTTAATGGTTCTTCACACCCCTTTAACTCGTGCTCTCCAAAATCCTGCCAGGAGGCTCCCTGCGGTAAGGGGAAGGCATCCTTGATACTCTTTGAAACCAGGATTTGACCTCCCCAGGCGGCGTCCATCACCCGGGCGGCATAATTCAAGGCAGGACCAGTCACCTCAGCCTCCGTCCGGAAGAAATCATACCCCTCCCAATCTACCGGCACACCGTGTAAGCCGATTCGAATACGCAGCTCACCGATCTCGCCCCAATCGACCCGCCCAAAGGACCTTTGTATCGCTATTGCTGCTTCTAACGGTTGGCCGCCTTCGAACATGGCCAAGATTCCGTCCCCGCGCAGCTCTTCTATCCGGCCACCATACAATTCGATATTCTCGTTCAGAATCGCGTTGTGCTGTAATAAAGCCTCTAACATCGCCTGCCGATAGCGATCCCACAACGGGGTTGAATTCTCGATGTCTGTGAGCATAAAGACAGGCATCTTGGCTGAAGCCACCGCCACGATCTGTGGGGCAGGTAGTTCTCCAGTTGAAGAGGGCGGAGTCGGGGGCAAGGCATCGGCACGAATCTGCTCGTAAAGTGCTGTGGTTTCAGCTGAAGGTTCCACGCCCAGCTCCGCATCCAATAGCTGGTGTAGATTTTCATACTGCGCCAATGCCGCAACGCGCTGACCGTTGCGGGTTAGTGCGGTCATCAAGCCACGGTATGTGCTTTCGCGCAAGTTGTCAATCTCTAGTCCCTTCCAGGCGGCTTTCAGGGCTGCACTGTACTCTCCGTGATCGATATGGTAAGTGAGCAGCGTGTCCAGCACATCAAGAACTTCCCGGCGAAACTCTTCCCTGCGGATAGTCGCCCAATCTTCGTATTCACTGCTGTCAGCGATGAAGAAATCCTGGAGAAAGTCACCCTGGTAAAGATTTGTAATGTTGTCAAGAGTTGCGAGCCCATCTGAAGTTGCCAGATCCCCGCGCTGGTTTCTCCAGGCAGATAAGCTTTCCTGGAAGTGGATCACATCTACCTTCAGGTTGTGGTCGACGTTTAATTGGATTGTTTCTTGTTCGGCAGAGATCAGTGCAACCAACGGGGTTTGGTTCAGCAACCACAACGTGCGTCGCAGGTTGGCGCGAGCTCGGGTCTGGTTGTATTCAGGCCACAGCAAGGTCGCCAGAGAATCCCGGCTATGTGGACCCGGGTTTACGGTAAGGTAGATCAGCAGGGCGACCGCTTTGCGGTTGGGGATTTCAATTAGCTGACCATCCACTTCTAAACGGGGGTGACCAAACAGGTATAAATTGAAGAGATTCCCTTGATTTACCATTTTCAATTCATTTTCCACACAAGTTTTGAACCTCAGTTGAGTCTTTTGACGAGGTTTGCGATACCCACAAGTGGGCAGTAAGCGAAATTACACACTTTTGAGCTTCAAAGGCGACATTTTCATGAACCAACTTCCAAAAATCACCCAATAAACCCCAGAAGGACGGTCAAGTAACGGCTGGTAAACAGTTTGCAAACGCAACACTGGTATTGTGGGTGCATCAACGATGGTGGCGGGCGATCCCCTGCCCCGCTTTCGAAGATGAAAAATTTACCAATAATCTTTTGGAGGTACGAAATGTTAACTACAAATAGAAAGAGCTACAAGCGTATCCTTTTATTGACCGCCTTACCCCTTGTGATCTTACTTCTCACTATTGGAAGAATTAACCCGTTTTCCGCCAATGCAGGGCAAGCCCAACAGCAAAATCAGGCTGAAGCATCCCCTCTGAACTATTCTATGTTGAGCCCAGCCCAGGCCTTATCAAATGGTAAACCAACGGTATTCTTCTTCTATCCTGTGGATACCTGCCGGAACCGGTATTGCCAACAGCCATCACAAGTGGCTGGTGAGCTCCGAACCGGATTTGGGGATCAAGTGAATTTCGTGGGAGTGGCAATTAACTCGATGACTTATGGGCCAGATCCAATAGCCTCCCCGGAATACGATTTGGTAAATTGGGATTCTTATCCCGTAGAGCCTTATGCGGAATGGCTGCCGGAGGTGATCCATACGGCATCAGAAAATGGACTGCCTGAGCCCAGGATTGTATTGTTAGATTCTTTTGGGAAGATGGTATACGAAGGGCACGAGTTCTTTCCGTGGGCGGAGATCGAAACCCATATTGTGAGTCTCCTCGGGAAGTGAGTTAAACCGTGACCTCGTTAGGAATGATTGAAAGAAAAGGGCTGTCCGACTAGAAAGGACAGCCCTTTAAGATATGTCCACTGGTGAAGGTTCAATCTATGGCTCAAAGTGGTAATTTCCATCATAGTAGATATCGCCCCATTTACCTTCCTCCGCGGCTCCTGGTCCCCACCATGTCCCTCGCCCGCGCAGGTTCGCCAGTTCACCTGTGCCACTGAGTATCACCGACTTACCTTCCCAATCGGCAAACGCATCTGGTCTCTTACCAACAACAGACATCTTCAGGGTACCTGATTTTCCGTTCACGGTACCGTCAAATGAGACGATCGCGTTGAAAGACCAGGCCTCATTGCAATGAATCACCACTTTTCCATCCTCCTGTCCCTTTGGAGTCCACTAACACAAGGCAGGGGCTTCATATCACGGTGAAGCCCCTGCTGCTAAACAGTTCTTATGGGGATATTTCAAACTAGATCGTGGGTTGTATCTAGCCAGTGCAAGCACGTTCCCGTCAGGTCAGGGTGGCGCAGCTTCTAGGGTAGGGCGTGCGGCGGCCGGTTTGCCGGCACTAATTTCATTGCCCCGTCTGGGGCATATATTGGTATATCATCAGGCTCACCGTAATAGGGGGTTGTCGTGCTCATTTCGTGATACTTGGCTCCAACCAAATGTGCCCATTCTGGCGAGGTTTCCCTTACCCAACCATTCGCCCTAAACTTGAAGGTCGAAAAGTTCCAAACACCCCAGTTTTTTCCCTTGATTTCGCCTCCACTGTTTGGATGGATGGTGAATTCTTCAACGAAGTGTAACGCTTTGCCCGGTTCAGCGTACTCCTCAGGAACTGCA
>JAUWLJ010000263.1 GCA_030613705.1 Chloroflexota bacterium | reverse complement strand
GGAGCAGTCAAAATTTTAAGTTTTCGGTCGGCGTCATCAACCGCTTTTTCTGCTTCGGCGATGGCCTGGAGCGCGGCTGCTTGCGCCAGCTCCGGGTTGCGCGCCTCATCTAATGTTTCCTGGGCAGCTGCGACTGCCTGCATTGCACTGGCACTCTGCACCTGAGAATCCAGTAATTCATCCAAAGCTTTCTGGGCGTTGACCAGGTCTGCACCCGCCAGGATATCAACCGGGGTTAAGGCGCTCTGATCAAGAACAGCCAGAACCTCACCAAGCTGTACCACGTCACCGATCTGGAAGTATGTGTCGCCGACAATTCCGGATGTTTTCCAATTTAACGTAGCGGATTGGTTGCTGCTGACAGTACCGGTGGCGCCGACGATTTCGCTCACCGGTGCGGTAGTAACCTGTGTGGTTTGCACAGCCTCGGTCAGCGTAACCGCAGATGGAGCGGGGTTAGAGACAAAGTAGACAATCGCGGCGATAGCCAGCACTGCAACCAAGCTGATCACAATGTAAAGGGTCTTTTTCATTAGTACATATTCACCAAAAATGTTTTGCAACTCATCATTATAGATTATCCACTGCAAGTGACAGGTAAATAGTTTATAAGAATCAGCATTCACCCAATTCAGCGCTAAGAATAGCATAAAAGGATCCGAACTATGAAGTGCCCAATGTCATAGTTTACCGGTTCGATCGATGACTGCAGTCATATTTCATCCAGGAATAATGTGACTGGGGTAAATATCCACTGAAAACAGACTGTGCTATGATGGATGCATGAAAAGCGGCTCTGTCGAACCCGGCTTGTTGAGAGTCTTCCGCTGGTACGCAGGATTGCGATTGGCGCTCTACCTGCTTGCCGGGCTGCGGTTTTTACTTAGCCCTGATGTATCGGCGCGGATTGAATTCGATCCATTCCCATATTTGTGGTTGACTCTACTGGGGATGGGTTTACTGCTTGCTTATCTGTCGCTGCCCTGGATGCAGCGAAGGATGGGACGGGCATATTTACCGGTTGGAATCATTCTGGCGGCATCATCGTTGATCCTTGAGCGGCTGTTCACACCCTCTTTTGCGATCTGGTTTTGGCAGCCCGATCCATTCTTTTATGTACTCCTGATCCTGGTCGCCTGGCAGTACGACTTTCGGGCAGTGCTGCTGTTCACCTTGGGGACATCTGCATTAGAAATTACTTTTAATTTGCTTATCCCTCAACAAATTATTGCTCTTGAGCAGTTTGGGGGAATTACGAATCAAATGATCGCCATCGGTTCCCTGGTCTTACGCACATTTTCATTCCTGATTATCGGTTTTGTGATCACGCGTCTGGTGTCTGCCCAGCGCCAGCAGCGTAAAGCCCTGGCAGAGGCAAATATAAAGTTGGTGCAGTATGCCGCTACGGTGGAGCAGCTGACGATCAGCCGTGAACGCAACCGGCTGTCGCGCGAGCTGCACGATACCCTGGCGCACACTCTGAGTGCACTGGTGGTGCAGATCGATGCGGTGATGGCGGTGTGGGAACCGATCCCGGCCCGGGCAGGCGAGATGTTGGCAGGTATGTTGGAGAGCACCCGCCGGGGGTTGGATGAAACCCGGCGTTCATTGAGAGCATTGCGCGCCGCCCCGCTGGAAGAGATGGGGTTGGCGCTGGCTCTAAGGGCTCTGGCGGAAGATTTCGCAGCCCGCAATGGGATGTCGTTGGATTTAGATGTGCCGGAAGATATAGATAATCCCCCAGCGGAGATAGAGCATGGATTTTACCGGGTGGCTCAAGAGGCATTAGAAAATGTGGTCCAGCACGCGGGAGCACAGCAGGTGCGAGTTAAGTTGGAGGAGTACAAAGGCAACCTGACCCTGACCGTGGCTGATGACGGTCGCGGGTTCAACACTGAAAAGGAAACTTCCGAACACCAGCTCGGCTTACTGGGGATGTATGAGCGGGCAGAATTAATCGGTGCCCAGCTGGAAGTTGCCAGTGAAGTGGATGCAGGCACCCTGGTGCGATTAAGCAAGGAGAATGACAGTGGTTCGAGTGCTGATTTGTGATGATCAGGTGGTAGTATGTGAGGGTTTGGAGATGATCCTCAACGCTGATCCAGAGATCGAAGTGGTGGGTCTGGCATATGACGGTGCGGAAGCGTTGGAGATGATCCCGTCGACCCAACCTGACCTGGTATTGATGGATCTGAAGATGCCAGTCATGAACGGCATCCATGCCACACGTGAGATCAAAAAAAACACGCCAGAGATTAAGGTATTAGTTTTAACCACCTTCGGGGAAGATGAATGGGTCTTCGATGCGGTTCGCAGCGGAGCAGATGGCTATTTATTAAAAGGCACTCCCAGAGAAAAGCTGGTGGCGGCGATTAAGGGTACCGCGGCTGGTGAAGCTCATATTGACCCGGCAGTGGGCGGTAAGTTGATGGCACAGGTCGCTAGAAACCCCTCCCCAGGGGATACAACCGTGGCAGCTGATTTGAGCGATCGTGAATTAGACGTGTTGAAGTTGTTAGCTCAAGGATTGACCAATGCAGAGATCGCTGAACGGCTCTTTTTAACCCGGGGGACAGTCCGTAATTACGTCAGTGCGATCCTTAACAAGCTGGATGTGGAGGACCGCACGCAAGCTGCGATATTGGCAGTCAGGCACGGGTTGGTAGAAACTGGTGGTTTGGAGTGATATGGAAGTTAAGATGAAAAAATATTACCCTAGGATCGTTGTAAGAATAGATGGCAGCCAATTGGCCAAATAGTGGCAGGCTATCCCTGGCCACAGAGTGCGAGTCTTCATATAGATAATCCCAAAAAGCCATCCCGCCATGGTTTGCAGCAAGACAGCAAAAAAGACGAACATGATCCCAGATTCCCGTAGAACCGAGAGATCAAACACGAGATGTGTAAGACCAAACAATATTCCACCTAACCAGATCGCCTTGCTCTGTCCAATTGACCTCTCAAGCAGTGACTGTATTACGCCACGATGGTAAAACTCCTCAATGAAGGCATTATTGTAGATCAGGATCAGCAGCTCTCCAACTGGTAATCGTTCTATGCTGATATTTGCTTGGCCAGTCATATAAGCGATCCCACCACTTCCGAATCCAACGGCCAAAGCAAAAATGGTCACACTTCTGGATTGGCTCTTCCAGGTAAGTCCAAAATCCTTGGCTGTCCACCTATTCACTTTCAGCACGAGGAACAACGGTAGGATGATATAGGGTATTGTAAGCAGGGGAGCCCGAAGCAATTGACGGGTAGTGCTATCGCTTATTGCCTGGTCAAGTTGTGGTGTGAGGATGAAAATCGTCAACACCGGGACAATGATGGCTACCCCCCATAGAAAAAGCGCTTCCCAAATATCCCTTCTTGGATTCTCGCTTCTAGGTAAAGGATTCGGGTATTCTCCAATGTAGCTGTGCAGAAGCCAAACAAGTGAACCCACCGCGACAGTGAACAGGAATCTCCAGACTAAATCCAGCATACGCAGACTCCTCAACCTGGTTCGGTTTATACTTCGCTAAAAGTAAAATTTCACCTGGTTTTGTGCCGAAGTCAATGTTCGCGCGAATGTTTACAGCACCTCTTGGATGTCAATACCGCGGGCAGTGGCGCGCTGCTGCATCCAATCAGACTTAGATTGCGGAACCGGTGTCACTTCACCCTCGGGGCGGCGCACAAGGATCAATGCATTTTCAGGGCAGGCCTGGACGCAAACACCACAGCCCACGCAGCGCAGCTGCTCTACCTGGACAGCCATCAAATCCATACTCAAAGCGTCAAACTGGCAGTATTCCAAACAATCTTCGCAGGCGATGCACAGGTCCTCTGCCACCGTATTGACGAAAGCTGAGTGGGCGACGGCGTTGGCAATCCCCAATTCGCTGATGCCGCGCAGAATGCCACACG
>JAUWLJ010000037.1 GCA_030613705.1 Chloroflexota bacterium | reverse complement strand
TCTTCAAGCACAACCAATGAGTAATCAGTACTGGCTGAGTAAACCATGAGCAAGCCAAAAATTAATAAAGTAAATGCCGCAAGTATCAACCAAATATCTACGCCCAGACGTAAAGGTCTCCAGGTAGACTGGCTAGTTTTCCGGGAATTGGGCATATCTCGGCTGATACTCATAGGAGCTCCATCACCCATTTCTTAAATGCCTCCCCACGATCTTCAAAATCGTGAAATTCGTCAAAACTTGTTCCTCCAGGGGATAGCAAGACAATTTCCCCATCAGAAACTTTGTTCGCAGCGGCCATAACCGCTTCTTTCAAACCTGAACAGTAGGTGACCGTAGTCTCCGAATCTTTCTCATAACTGGTCAGGGCATCAGATATTATTCCAGCAGCCTCACCGAATAAAATCAAGTGTTTGACCCGCTGGCATACCAGTGAAGCAAACCTATCCCATGGCAAGTTTTTATCCTTGCCACCAGCGAGCAAAATCATCGGTTTGGAAAATGAATTAATTGCTGCAACAGCACGTTCCGGCGCGGTGGCAATCGAATCGTTATACCAATCTCCGCCACCCCAAGAGCGAACAAACTCTAATCGGTGTGGAATACCAGTGAATCTTTTCACACCTGAGGCCATCGCACTCACTGATATTCCAGCTGCCAAAGCGATCGCGCAGGCGCCCAGCACATTGAGCACGTTGTGCTCACCTAGCAGCGGGATATCATCACGTTGAATCACACAGATATCATCTCTATCTACCGCCGATGGAGTAGAGATCAGAATGGAATTCAGATCACGGTCAAAATACACACTTTCATGCATCTCGGAAGATTTCCGAATCCCAAATGTTACCAGGCGCCCATGGACTTTCTCCTGCATACTCCAGGCAGCTGGATCGTCCCGGTTGAGAATAGCAATGTCATGAGACGATTGGAAATCAAGAATCCTCGCTTTAGCATCAATATAAGCCTGCATTGTCTCATGCCGATCAAGATGATTTGGAGTGATATTGAGAATCGCGGCAATTTCGGGGGACCGCTGCATAACCTCCAATTGAAAGCTCGATAGTTCCATCACAGTCAAATCAATTGGTTTCATTTCATCCACCATAGAAAGTAATGGTGACCCAATATTTCCACCTACCCACACCTTCGAATCCGAAAATAAACCTCTTGCTCCATCTTGATCTTTAGTAGTATTCACGCTTAGTTCAACTGATCTGGTATTTGACTCATCTTGCGCGGCTTGTGCCATTAACCCAACCAAGGTTGTCGTGGTCGTTTTTCCTGCTGATCCGGTAATGCCAATAACCCGGCATGGACAAACTTCAAGGAAAATCTGTGAATCATTTGTGACAGCGATCCCGCGACTTTGTGCCTCACGAACAATTGGCAAATCGAAAGGGACACCACCAGAGATGCAGAGCAAATCAGCACCATTCAATAAAGATAGCGGATGCCCATCACCGATCCATTCAATCGATTCTCCAGCCAATGCCTCTTGGGCCGATCCCAATTGATCGATTGGCAGACGATCGTTGATCACAACCTGCGCACCACGGCCAATAAGATAACGTGCTAAAGCGATCCCTTGTCGAGCTGCACCAATTACGATGACCCGTTTTCTGCTCCAGTCTTCATTCTGCTTCATGGCTACATTTTCTCTATTCGCTATCATCAGTTTTATTTCAATTGTGAAAACCTATAATTTATTGTTAGTTTATGTTATCGCTAATGCAATACCAATCATGGCAAATAACAATCCGATCAACCAAAATCGCTGGACAACCTGAGTCTCACTCCAACCACTCAATTCAAAATGGTGGTGGAGTGGAGTCATTTTAAAAACCCGTCTTCCACCAGTTATCCTAAAATATATGACCTGGATAATAATGCTCAGCGTTTCACTGAATGGGATGATTGCTATCAAAGGGAGCAGAATCCAATGACCGGTCATCAACGCAACCACTGCCAGCGTAGCTCCCAGGGGCAGTGAACCAGTATCACCCATGAATAGTTCTGCTGGATGAACGTTAAACCAAAGAAATCCAAAAGTCGCTCCGGCTAAGATAAAGCAAAATCTTGCCAGGAAGATCTGCCCTTGCAGCAATGCAATGGCACCATAGGTAATAAATGCTGTCGCAGAGATTAAACCAGCCAAACCATCCAGTCCATCCGTGAAATTCATTGCGTTTGAAGTACCTACAATCAAGAAGATTGCAATGGGAATGTACCAATATCCCAGATCTAGGGACTTTTTTGCACCCGGAATATAGAGCTGCGGTACATCGAGAAAATAAACGAGACCAATAGTAACAATCAAGGCTAGCAATATTTGGAGGGGAAATTTAACTCGGGCGCGCATTCCTATCCCACGACGTGAACCACGGATTCCTTCCCAATCATCGATCATCCCAAGGACAGAGAATATCAACATTACACCCAAAGGAAGCAGAATTGAACGCCCGCTGACAGTAAAGCCAATTAGGGAAGCAGCATCCATCAAAATCGTTACCAGCATGACCGGAACAACGATCATGATCCCTCCCATGGTCGGAGTGCCAAACTTGGTAAAATGACGCACTGGTCCTTCAACTCGGATTGTTTCTCCGATGTTGAAATGCTTTAATACGCGCAGCAAAGGCGGCCCCCAGATAACCGCAAACAAAAAACTTACGCCGGCAAGACCGATCGCCAGGGCTATCTGCCTCATCTAACTTCCTCCAGGGCAGAGACAATTAATTCCATTTGCATGCCTCGAGATCCTTTGACAAGCACAACGTCTTTGGAGGTCAAGTGTTTTTTGAGAAAATCAATGGATTGCTGGGAAGTATCGAATTCTCTAATCATATTCGGTGCTAAACCAGCGATGGCTGCTGAGGAGGCAATCCACTTTGCTCGTTCACCTACAGTGACCAGTTCACTGGCAACTTCAGCTGCCCGAACGCCAACCAAAGTATGTCCTTGACGCTCGTATCGACCTAGCTCCAACATATCTCCTAAGACCGCGATCTTGCGGCCTTCCAAATCATCCAAAAGGTTCAGCGCAGCTAACGTCGATTCCGGTGAAGCATTATAGGTATCATCCAGGATGATCGCACCACTCTTGGCGCGGACGGCAACTAGACGTAATTGCACCTTACTCGACTGCAACCCACTTACGATCTCTTGCCACGATAAACCTTCGGTTAATCCAACTGCGGCTGCACGTAATGCAGTATGTACTGAATGCCTACCGATCAACGGCACTCGCAAGTGAAGAACCTCATTCTGGTAGTGCAGCCTGAAACGAATTCCGTCGAGACCCAAACCCTCCACCTGGTCCGCCCATAAGTGAGCATTTGAGCTCATACCATAATAGAATATCCTTGACTTGGATTGATCAGCCATTTCCCTAACTTTGGGATCGTCAAAATTAAGAATTGCCAATCCATCTGGTTCTGGCGGTAATGCTTGCACAAGTTCCGCTTTACCCCTGGCGATGTCCTCAATCGTTCCAGCCCTCTCCGCATGCACAGTACTGATATTAGTAACGATACCCACTTGAGGCAAAGCCAAATCACAAAGAAACTTAATCTCTCCCGGCACGTAAAATCCCATCTCTAATATCGCGCGTTCATGCTGTTCTGATAGCTGCAGCAAAGTGAGTGGTAAACCGATCTCATTGTTCAAATTTCCTGGACTCTTCAACGTCTTGTATCGTTGATTGAGAACCTCTGCCACCAGTTCCTTGGTTGTCGATTTACCAACACTTCCCGTGATTCCAATCACTACTACATCAAGGCGTCTGCGCCAAAAGCGGGCGATCTGCTGCATTGCATTCAGACTATCATCCACAATCAAACAGAGCGGTGCATCTCCAACCGAGACCTGCTGATCAGCCTTCCAGCCTTGGCGAAGATCGAGTTGGTTATATTCGCTCGAGACCTCCCGGCTGATTAATGCGACTGACGCGCCTTGATTGAAGGCATCTTGAATAAAATCGTGCCCGTCGACCCGTTCACCGGAGAGTGCAATGAATAAAGAATCTGGTGTCACCCGACGTGAATCAATCGCCGCATCTCGAATTTCTCGATCATCTCCCTGCGGTGATATTCCGGTTAAGGCTTCAATTACAAGGCTTAAGGTCAACATTTAATACCTGTCATCCAATAAAAACCGATCAATTGCTACAGAAGAGATTATTGACCTTCCAGCAATTGTTCTTTCATTTGATCAGTAGGGATATTCATTAAGACGACCAATCTTTCAACAACCTGACGAAACACAGGTGCGGCAACCACCGAACCCCAGGGAGATGTTGTGGGTTTTTCTAACCACACATAAACCAAAAATTTTGGATCATCAAGTGGACCCCAGCCGACAAATGAAGCATTGGTTTGATTGCTGGTGTATCCAAAAGGAGTTGGAATTTCCGCTGTACCAGTCTTACCCGCTACCCGGTAGCCTTCTACAAGAGCCACAGAGGATTCAACTTCCAGCGAGGTGGCTAACATATCGGTCAGTCGTTGGGCTGTCTTAGGAGAAATCGGTGTCCCAGAAATCCTGGGTGAAGTGTTATATTGCCGTCCATCGGTGATCATTGACAACACGATGCGTGGGAAAACCATCTGTCCTTCGTTCGCCAATGCAGAAACTGCCATCACCATCTGGATTGGGGTCACCGCAACACCTTGACCAAAGGCGTTCGTTCCCAAATCTGCCTCATACCAATCTTCATCTCCAGGCAGCTTCAAGCGCCCTGAGCTCTCACCAGCCATGTCAACACCAGTGAGATGCCCCACACTAAAATCTTGCATATATTGGTAAAACTTGTTAGCACCTAATTCAGTCGCAACCCAGGCAAGACACACATTTAAGGAATGCTGCATGCAGCCCAACATATCTTGAGGACCCCAGGCACCGCCATTCCAGTTGCGAATAATTGTTCCACCCACTTCGATCGATCCGGTATCCAGGAAGGATGTCTTCGGTTTTACAGCACCACCATCGATAGCAGCGGCCATCGTCAAGACCTTAAAAACGGATCCGGGTTCATAGGTCTCACTGACCACACGATTGAAGGGTGTTGAATCCACAAAAATCTCCCCATATCGCCAGAACTCATTAAGGTCTAAGCGTGGAGATGTCGCCGCAGCCAGAATATCCCCAGTCTTTGGGTCCATTACCAAGATGGTCACAGACTCAGATCCGCTTTCTTTGATCGCATTTTCTACAATCTGTTCAACTTCTGCCTGGATCACTCGATCGATTGTCAGGATTAAACTCGTTCCCTGCGGGACCTGTGGAAATTCCTCGACTCGATTAGGATCGAAAGGTATCCATACTCTCTTGGGGGATCCAGCCAATTCATCATTAAACTTTTCTTCAACACCGAAAAAGCCCTGTCCTTCCCAGTTAACAAAACCGAGGATATTGGAGGCGAGATCTTTCTCCGGATAACTCCGCTGAAGACGCGGATCGAACGTGATTCCAGCCAGGCTGGGGCGGCTTGGATCTCTGCGGTCTCCATAAGCGGCATTCATCTCTTCAGAAAGTTGTTCTAAGCGCTGTTTTTGCTCCCCGGTGACAAATCTGGCGAGCGTGGCGTAGACCGCCTCCGCGGAAGGCTCTGTACTGGCGGCAGCAAATACACCATCATAATCTGCATCAACCACCGCATTCATTGCTAAAGCAATCGTCGACGGATTTTCAACCTCCGCCAGAATCACCCCAACCTCGTAGACGGTACTGCTCCCGGCTAATAAATTCCCCCGGCGATCATATATTTGACCCCTTGCTGGGGTCAGGGTTCGCCAGGTTCCTGAATATAGCTCTCCTTTATCTCGTAAGGCCTCGGCTTGTGGGCTTAGTTGAATCCGCAGCATTTGTACAACGATAAACACCGCGAGAGCTGTGAGCAAAATGCCGAGTGTTGTGTATCGCCATGAACTCTGGTTGTTCATGGTTCCACCTCCTGGATAAGAGGTGAAGCGGGATCAAATACCCTCTCACTCAACCAATCCACAAGTGATTGTGTGTATTCAGGAGAAATTGTCGGGATAGATGGGAGAGTCGAACCGGGAGGTTCAGCCAGATTCGCTTGACCGGGTTTGATATATCCTGGGACAAGAATATAAAAAATCTCGTCTGATTCTACAGGAAGAAATCCCAATTCCCCTGCTCGTTTCTCCATCTCAGAGTTTGAGACCAAATATGCGATTTGAGTCTCCATATCTTCGACATTCCGGCGGATTTTCTCCATCTCAGCATACATGATCTGGATCTCACGACCAGCAGTCGAAGCTTGAGCGCTGACGCTCAAATAAATCCCAGCTACCATGGCAACAATAATTAATGCCAGCATGAACAATCCGATCCACTGTAATTGTTTTCTCCAGGGAGCTTGTGAGTACGCCTGAGTTATATTCTGAACTCGATACATAATTTACTCTTGTGGATAGAATATTTAAAGAGCGAAATTACTCGCCATCTTTTCTCGCAACCAGTAAGAATTATCTTGCAAGAGTAATGCCATAATTATTCAGTTGAAAGCTTCTCAATCACTCTAAGCCGGGCGCTGCGGGCTCGAGGATTTCGTTCAATTTCGCCATCTTGTGGGCGAATAGGACGCTTGGTGATGATACTTATACTAGCCGTATGACCACAATCACACACCGGTTGTTTTGGAGGGCAAATACAATCTTTACTCTCATTGCGAAGGTAATGCTTGACAATCCGATCTTCCAGGGAGTGATATGAAATAACTGCCAACCTTCCCTTTGGGTTTAAAGAGCTTATTGCCTGGGGTAATACCTCCCGCAAAGCGTCCAGCTCTTGATTCACGGCAATTCTCAGCGCCTGGAAAGTCCTCGTTGCGGGATGCATTCTTTTCCTACCACTGCTGGTAGTTTTAGCAACAACACTCGCCAGCTGGTGGGTCGTTTCTAGGGGTCGAGCTTGAACGATAGCTCGTGCCACTTGACGTGAGCGCCTTTCTTCGCCAAAGGTGTATAACAAATCTGCAAGTTCTTTCTCCGGCAAATTGTTCACCAGGTCTATGGCACGCATAGGATTCCGCAAGTCAAAGCGCATATCAAGCAAAGCATCTTTCCTGAAGGAAAAACCACGCTCTGGGATATCCAACTGCATCGATGATATCCCTAGATCTAGCAAGATACCGTCCACCATATGCCACCCCACTGAATTGAGCTCTTTGCTCAGATTTGTGAAAGATGATTGAACCAGGGTAGCCCGGTTGCCAAAAGATTCCAGATGTTTACGAGCTAGCTGCAATGCATAGGTGTCAACGTCAAAACCCAGGAGAAGACCATCCGGTTCACAAGCCTGAAGTATTCCCCAAGCATGGCCTCCCGCACCCACCGTACAATCCACATAGCGCCCTGCCCGATGTGGTCGCAAAAGGTGTATAATTTCATTGTAAAGAACAGGTTGGTGAGGAGTAGGCTCTTCCATGGGTAGGTTTTTTTCTTAGAAATTGTGGTTCCAATCCCATCATCACTCACCGGTTGAGAGATCTAAGTTCATAAATCGCATTGCGATGGACTCATTCTCCTCCATTATGGTGGTTTGCCCAGTCCACTGGACAGGAGACCAAATCTCAAAGTAATCGCCCATTCCGACAATTACTGCCTCACTATCCAGGTTTAATTCTTCACGTAAGAACTGCGGAATAAGTATTCGTCCAGTTTTATCTAAGACGACAAGTTCTGCATTAGAGAACATCAAGCGTCTGAGTAAACGGGCGCTCGGATCGGTCATGCTGAGCCGGTTTACTCGGAGAGAAATACTCTCGAAAATTTGTAATGGATAGACGTTGATATTTTGATCAAATCCCTGAGTCAGGTAGGCACCCTCTGCGGCGAGCAAATCCCGGTAACGAGCCGGGACTGTCAGGCGACCTTTTCCATCTATCGTGTGGTGATACCGACCCAGAAACATTTGTTCTAATATGCCTTTAATGTCTAAACGCCGGGTAATCCGGCGTTCCACTTTGATCCACTTTCTCCCACAATCAGACACAGTATATACTAAATTAGGTTTTAATGCAAGTAATTTCCTCCGATTTCCCCACCTTCTCAATAATAAGAATAATACAAGTTATCAAAACATCATTGTAAGAACGACTTATACCCCTACACATCATCACCTCATGGAGGATATTTAATGCGATATGAATCACGACAAGACGGATACACGTCATTGTTTACCGGTATTGACGCCGAAGTTCCTACCCTAAACGGTGGTCATCGAAAGTATATAAACTTCGATAATGCAGCCTCAACCCCTCCCTTCAAGGCTGTTCAGAATGCTGTCAATGAATTTATGGTCTATTACAGCAGTGTCCATCGTGGAACTGGTTATAAAAGTCAGCTTTCCACACATGCATATGAAGCGGCACGTCAAGCCGTATTGCAGTTTGTTGGTGCTGATCCAAATTATCACACCTGCATCTTCGGGAAAAATACGACCGAGGCGATCAACAAGCTGGCTAAAAGATTTCCCTTTACTCCCCAGCGGAATATCGTTATCACCAGCGGTATGGAACACCACTCCAATGATCTACCCTGGAGAGCCGCTGCTAATGTTGTCCATGTCCGTTTGACCGCTGACGGGCAGCTTGATGAAGCGGATTTTGACCATGTGTTGCAGCGATATTCAGACCAGATCGCTCTCGTGGCGATCTGCGGGGCTTCAAATGTAACTGGCTTCATCAATCCAATTTTTCGTCTGGCAGAGAAAACCCACCGCGTTGGAGCTAAAATTGTGGTAGATTGTGCCCAGCTGGCGCCGCACCGCAAAATGGACATGCTCGATGTCGATAACCCGGCTCATCTCGATTACGTTACCATCTCCGCTCATAAACTTTACGCCCCGTTTGGAATCGGCGCATTGGTTGGATTACAAGAAACATTTGCCAGTGGAGAGCCAGAATTTACTGGTGGTGGCACCGTTGACATAGTTACTCTTGAAGATGTTATCTGGGCTGCCCCACCTGATCGAGACGAAGCCGGAAGTCCAAACATAATTGGCGCTATCGCCTTGGCTGCAGCTATCTACCAGTTGGAGAGAGTCAGTATGCAGGCATTAGCCGATCACGAAGCTCACCTCACCACTTATGCATTGGAGCGGCTCCTGGAAATTCCTGAATTAATGGTTTTTGGGGATTCAAATCCTGAACGTTCATCAGAACGATTGGGTGTTATACCCTTCAATCTCCAGGGATACTCACACTTCCTCGTTGCCGCAATATTGGGACACGAATATGGGATTGGTGTTCGCAACGGGTGTTTCTGTGCACACCCTTACATCCTGCACTTACTCGGTCTTGACCAAGAAGAAGCTAATAAAGTCCGCGACCAGATCCAAGCTGGGGATCGCTCCGACATGCCAGGTCTGGTGCGAGTTTCATTCGGGCTCTATAATTCGACAAATGAAATTGACGAGTTGATCGAATCATTATTCCACATCTTGCGTGGAGATTATGCAGGGAATTATCTCCAGGATCCTGCTTCAGGAGAATATTTTCCAGAAGGATGGGATCCGGAATTTGATCGCTTCTTCTCAATACCTGATCTGATTGACTGACGCCATGTGGCAAAAAAACACCTCCCTGGGGAATAATCTCCGGGAGGTGTTTTTGGTTAATTTCCATTTGGATAGTTATTCCACCTCTCGGTTTACGGCATCCATAACTGCTACAGCAGCCATGTTGACAATGTCACGTACCTCATCTCCGGTCTGTAAGACATGCACCGGCGCACCCACACCCAGCAGGATCGGGCCAATTGCCTGTGCATTCCCAAGACGTGCCAGGAGCTTGTAAGCGATGTTGGCAGATTCTAGCGAAGGAAAGACAAGAACATTGGCATCTTTTACCTGGCTGAATGGGTAACGCTCATCGATGATTTCGGACACTACCGCGGTATCCGCCTGCATTTCACCGTCAAAAGTAAAATCTGGACATTTCTCCCGAATGATTTTGACTGCTTTACTGACTTTTGCGGATAGGAAATGAGGCGTACTGCCAAAGTTTGAGAAAGAAAGCAATGCTACGCGCGGTTCAAGCCCCAATTGACGGGCATAATCAGCGGACAAACAAGCTATCTCAGCAAGGTCTTCTGCTGAAGGATCAATATTGACAGTCGCATCCGTGAACAAATATACTTTCTTGTCTACGATCATGATATAAACACCAGCTGCACGGCTCGCGCCTGGATGCGTATGGTGAATTTGCAGAGCTGGACGGATTACCTCAGGATAATCATATGTCAATCCGGAGACGAAAGCGTCGGCGTCACCCATCTTCACCATCATCGGACCAAAAACGTTTGGCCGGCAAACAGTCTTAAACGCATCGGATAATGCCACTCCCTTCCGTTTGCGAAGTTGGTAAAATACCTCCGCATATTGATCGATTTTTTTGTAATCTCCAGGATTAATAATCTCCGGGTCATATTCGAGTCCGAGGGTGTTGATCATTTCACGGATCACCTCCGGACGTCCAATGAGGATGGGGATACCGATGCCATCATCTTTAATTTGGGCAGCAGCGCGAATAATTTTAGCTTCCTCCCCTTCTGCAAAAACGACTCGTTTCTTGGTTGGTGTAGATTTTGCCTTATTCATAATATAGTAGCGGATTTGCTGCCCCATGCCCTGCCGGAAGGTCAACTGCTGACGATATTCATCGAGGTCAACCTCTATCCGGGCAACACCACTCTCCATAGCTGCCTTAGCAATTGCAGGAGATTCCCATATCATTACCCGGGGATCTAAAGGCTTTGGAATGATGTATTCTGGACCGAATCTAAGGTTTTCTAACCCATATGCACTCAAAACACTATCTGGAACATCCTCTTTGGTTAGAGCAGCCAGTGCATATGCCGCTGCAACTTTCATTTCCTCATTGATTGCCCGGGCACGAACATCCAACGCACCTCTGAAAATGAATGGAAAACCGAGTACATTATTCACCTGGTTAGGAAAATCTGATCTCCCAGTCGCCACAATAGCTTCCGGTCGGGCTTCCTTGGCAAGCTCATACTTGATCTCAGGATTAGGATTGGCCATGGCGAAAATAATCGGCAG
>JAUWLJ010000110.1 GCA_030613705.1 Chloroflexota bacterium | reverse complement strand
CCATCTTGCGCGCATCGGTAATCCTGTGCTTATATTTTTGGATGAGCCGGGCGCCTTCATCTGCATCCGCTGAATGGACCATCGCCCCCCAAGATTTGGCGTAGACGATATCCGCATCTTTGAAAGCTAATTCCATATCATCGACCACCTCAAACCCGCCTCCGAACTTGCGGGCTTGCTCACGCGCCTGATCCATGATTTCCGGCATGAGCTCAAACTCGGGTGGATGTGCCAGGACTACATCTAAACCAAAACGCGGTATTTGCAGGACCAGGCTCTGGGGGACAGACATCGGCTTCTGGTAAGAGGCGGCATAGGCCCAAGAGACGACCATCTTCTTCCGCCGCAGATCCCGGCCTTTCTTTTCCACAATAGTCATCAAATCGGCAAGGATTTGAAATGGATGGTAAATCTCACATTGCATGTTCAACACAGGCTCTCGGGAAGCTTCGGCAACCAGGTTCAGGTACTTGTTCCCGATACCCCAATCAACATGGCGGATGGCAATCCCATCAAAATAACGCCCGAAGATTTCGCCAATTTCCTTCTCGGTATCTCCATGAGAAATCTGGGTGGTCTTTGATTCGATGAAGGCGGCATGACCGCCCAGCTGAGCCATCCCGGCTTCGAACGAACCTCTAGTGCGAGTGCTTGAGAAAAAGAACAGCATAGCCAGGACCTTATCGCGCAGATAAGCGTGTGATTCACCCAGGGCGCGTTTGCGTTTAAGGTCGAAAGCTACCTCTAAAACAGTTTCGACTTCTTCTTTGCTGAAATCCAGATCACCGATCAAATCTCGGCCTCGTAAATCTGTCTGCATCTTATTCTCCTCTATTCCATTGCCCCAAGGATTAACGCCAGCAAAGCCATACGTACGACCACCCCGTTATATGCTTCGATCCAATATCGAGCGTGACGGGTATCATCCACATCCATCGGAAGTTCGTCCATGCGCGGCAGGGAATGTAAAATGATCGCATCCTGTTTTGCTTTACGCAGTAAATCCTTGGTCACCTTATAATTTGCCGGGGTCATACCGACATCGCCTGACCGCTCATCGCGTGATTTGGTGTAATCTGGTTGCACCACCGGTTCCATGTAAATCACATCGACTTCCCCAATCGCCTCTTCAACGTGCTCGATCTCGCGGAAATTCAAGTTGAGCGCAGTGATTTCACCCTTGAATTCATCCGTCAGACTCATTTCAGGGGGAGAAACATAGAATGCATCGATGTCAAATTGCGTCATCGCATAGGAGATGCTATGCATGGTGCGCATGCGCATATCACCGATCAATAGGAATTTCAAGCCATCCAGGCGACCTTTCTCTTTAAGGATAGTGTAAAGATCGGTAAGTACCTGCGTCGGATGTTCTCCCCAACCATCGCCCGCGTTGATCACCGGAATGCTGGCCCATCTAGCAGCTTCGTGAGGTGCGCCTTGTTGAAAATGGCGCATAACAAGCGCATCACCATAAAATTCCAGCATCCGGACAGTATCCTTGATCGACTCCTGGTAAAAATCTCCTGCCCTGGTCATTTTTGCGTCTGAGAAGCCAAGCACATGACCACCCAATCTATGCATGGCAGCTTCATGGGCTAACCTGGTGCGAGTGCTTGGTTGGTAGAATGCAGTAACCAGGGTCTTGTGAGCTAATAGATCTGTGTTTTGGCGATCGCGAGCAAAGGGTGCTAAACGATCACTCACCTCAAAAATTCGGAAATATTCCTCTCTGCCAAACTCCTTGAGGGAAAGAATATCTCGTCCGTTAAAACTTCGCATTGGAAAATCTCCTTATTACTAAGTATGTTAATTGATCAATCGATGGAATTCATACAGCCTGGATTCCATACGATGGAATAGGTTATAACCACCTAATTGGCAGCCAATTCTCTGACCACGTGAAACCTGAAATAACCGGGTAGAAAGTAGCTGTAAGAACAATCTACAACTCTGCCATCGAGAGCGAAAAGCCGTGAACTGAATTTTAGGATGGCGTCCCCACGCTGGATATGAAGCGCCCGGGAGATGGTCGAATCAGCAGCCACTGCTGCGATCTCACAGTGTGAGTTCACCAGCTGTGGGTTGCCTCTCTCGAGCAGCAGATCCAGGACTGATCCGCTGAAACCCTGTTGCAACTCATCTGGAGAAAGGACATCCTCGGGGAGTATATCCACCAGGTATGCAGCCGGACGACCTTCTGCCATAATCACCCTGGATACAGAGATAACGGTGCACCCAAGTTCCATGCCCAGCGCATCGCATTCCTCACTCGTCGCCTGACGCTGTTCGAGATCTACTTTCCCAGATGATACCGGAAGACCTGTCCGCTTGGCCAGAGTCTCTATCGATTCAAGCACTTCCAATCCGCTTTCCAGTACCTGGGTTGGTCGTACTACGAATGTGCCAACCCCTTGCTTACGCAGGAGAAACCCTTGAGTCTCGAACGTTCTCATCGCTTCCCGTAATGTTGCCCGGGAAACACCAAGCTGCTTGGCAAGATCTGGTTCTGTTAGCAAACGATCTCCAGTTTTAGTTGTAGAGATGATCTCTGCCAGATCTTCATGCAGCCTTTGCGATAAAGTAATGTGATTGGGTATTGATTTTGTCATGAATATCCTTATTGAGTCTGAAATATCAACCTTCGATCACCGGAATAAATTCAAAACTGGTCACATCTACCAGGCCCAGGTCCGAGATCCTTAATTCCGGGATCACGACTAGAGCCAACAAACTGAGCTGCATATTTGGATTATTGAGTACACATCCACAAGCTCTAAATCCAGCAAGCACGGTTGAAGCTTGCTGGGCGACGACTTCTGCGCGTTCGTTCGACATCAAACCCGCAATCGGTAAAGCTACCTGCCCGATTACCTCTCCCTCCCTCAACACCACTTGTCCGCCCCCCATGTTAGCCAAAATTTCGGTAGCTTTTACCATATTATTATCATCTGTTCCGACAACGATCATATGATGGCTGTCATGAGCCACAGTGGTTCCTACTGCGCACGGCACGTTGAAACCAAACCCTTTCACCAGCCCAACCTGGATATCTCCCGTTCCCTTATGGCGTTCAACCAAGGCGATCTTAGCGATATCTTGAGAAAGGTCTACGCGTATTTCACCTGCAACCAGGGGAAGTTCGACTTTCAGGTGGCGGGTTTTCGCCTGGTTTTCAATCACCCCGATCACATTTGCGGTAATTTTCTCTGGGTGAGGTTCTGCAGACGCAGGCAATAACAACCGAAAATCTTCTACGCTCGGGACTCGACCCAAATGGATTGACGACTTCACCCATTCAGTATAATCATAGGGTGAGATATCGATTAAGACCTGACCATTCTCAGCGGCTAACTGACCACGAGCGATTACCTTGTTGATCTGCATCTCAGGTAAATTGTCAATGAGCAAGACATCTGCATATCTCCCCGGAGCGATCATGCCCACTTCGCGAGAGACGCCAAAATGCTCTGCGGTATTGATGGTTGCCATTTGGATGGCGACCATCGGAGATAAACCCTGGAAGATAGCCCGTCTCACAACCCTGTTCATATGGCCTTCAGCGACCAGGGTTTCAGCGTGAGAGTCATCGGTGCACAAGAGGAAATGCCGTGGATCCAGTCCCATTTCCGTGATCGCTCGCGCCTGGTTATCAACATCCTTCCAGGCGGAACCGTCACGCAGGATGGCCTTCATCCCCTGGCGAACACGCGCCATCGCGTCCTCCATGACGGTACCTTCGTGATCATCTTCTGGACCACCAGCAGCATAAGCATGGAAGGGGATACCCAAATCTGGCGAAGCATAATGCCCGCCTATGACTTTACCCGCCTCTCGGGTTTCTGCCATCTCTGCATGCATTTTCTCATCGCTCATGAATACCCCGGGGAAATTCATCATCTCCCCCAGGCCAATGATGCCATCCCATGACATGGCTTCAGCCACATCCTCTGGACCGATGCTGGCTCCGGATGTTTCTAATCCAGGTGCTGAGGGAACACAACAGGGCATCTGCACCCAAACATGAATCGGCTGTCCGGCAGCTTCATCAACCATCAGCCGCACCCCACGCAAGCCGAATACATTGGCGATCTCATGAGGATCGATGAATAATCCCGTCGTGCCGTTTGGGATCACCGCCCGCACAAATTCAGTCACCGTCACCATACCCGATTCAACATGCATATGGGCATCCAAGAGCCCTGGCACCAGGTATTTCCCTGCAGCATCAATGACCTTGGTTTCATCTCCAATGGTGTGACTGGCATCCGCTCCCACGTAAGCGATGCGCTCGGATTTGACAGCAATGTCCGTTGCAGGGATCATCTCACCAGATTGAACACAGACCCAGCGACCATTTCGAATGACCATGTCGGCTGGTGTGCGCCCCATGGAGACATCCACAAGGGTACGAGTTAGGCGGGCGATCGATTCTGCTGACATGTTAACCCTTTTACGTTTCAGACATTAAGCATCGCGGAAGATTAATTTAACAACAATTTACGCGCAGCTCGATTGTGGTCTTCAATCAATTTAGGCAGGTCGAGAGTGACTATTTGCCCTTCTTTGACGACAAACTTGCCGCCCACAACTGTGTAATCCACTTGCAGTGGCGCACAAAACAAAACTGCGGCAACTGGATCATGAAGAGCACCGGCATAATCCAAACGATTCAGGTTAATGGCGAAGAAATCCGCGCACATTCCGGGCTCTAAGCAGCCGATATCCTCCCGCCTGAGAACCGCTGCTCCGCCGCGGGTTGCAATTTCGAGTGCCTGCCTGGCAGTCATGAGAGCAGGAGCACCTTCGCTGGACAATGATGCTCCGCTTAAAGCCGATCCCAATCGAGCGATGAGCATCGCTTGCCGGACTTCAGCCAGCAAATGGGAGCTATCATTGCTCGCCGAACCATCAACTCCAAGACCAACCCGGACACCGCTCGCCAGCATGTCCAAAACTGGTGCAATTCCCGATGCCAGCCGCATATTCGCTGATGGACAGTGAGCCACTCCACATCCTGCCATGCCGTACAATTCGATCTCTGAGTGATTTACATGCACTGAATGGGCGAACCAGACATCGCTCCCGGTCCAATTGAGCACTTCCATGTATTCAACTGGGCGATAACCGAACTGTTCAAGACAAAACGCCTCTTCATCCTGGGTCTCCGCTAAATGCGTGTGCAGACAAACACCATATTCGCGTGCCAAGGAGGCGCTTTCCCGCATGAGTTCAGCGGTGACACTGAATGGGGAGCAAGGGGCCAGCACAATTTGGGTCATCGCGCCCCAATTCGGATCGTGGTATTCCTCAATCAAGCGTTGTGAATCATTAAGAATGTCTGTTTCATTTTCTACAATGCTGTCGGGAGGTAAACCTCCCTTGCTCTCTCCGAGACTCATCGATCCTCGTGAGGCATGCAAACGCAGGCCAGTTTCTCTGCCAGCTATGATCTCATCATCCAGACTTGAGCCATTGGGAAAGATATAAAGATGGTCGGAGGCTGTTGTGCAGCCAGAAAGAGCTAATTCTGCCAGTGCAGTTTGGGTTGAGATGCGCACCCCCTCGGGTGTAATTCTCTCCCAAATCGGGTAGAGAGTCTTCAACCAATTGAACAGATTCGCATCCTGGGCAGCCGGGACAACTCGCGTCAACGTTTGATAGAAATGGTGATGGGTGTTGATCAGCCCGGGCAGCAGGATATGATCCCGCAGGTCTAAGACTTCATCCGCTTCACTGGGCAGCTCGCTGGTTGTTCCCACTTGCTCAATTTTGCCACCACGTATAAAAAGACCACCGTCGCTGATCTCCCGACGCTGGTCGTCCATAGTCACGAGGATGGTGGTGTTTTTAACTAGTAGGGTAGACATGGTAACCTTCCTAAAAGAAATCCTTAATTAGAACGAAACCAATTGTCAGACAACAATTAGTTTAGCAAAGAACCCTCTGCTTGTCAATTGTCTGACAACTGAATTGATCCACATCTTGTACCACTGCGTGGTTTTCATCATAATTAAATATGTTTTTTCAGATCGCTTGAACCGACTGGAACGATCAGGACTAATCGATTGCAATTTTTTAGGATAGCGATCAGGATTATGATTTCCTATTAACTAACCCAAGTTGCTACCTTGAATGAGAAACCGAGGTTTCTTTGTCCTGAAGGTAGATCAGGATTATAATTTCCTGTTAACTTTGAAAACTCGTATAATCCAATATGATTGTATAATCTATAACATCATTCCTAAGATCATTCTTTGTTGATGTGTAATGATCAACAATCTAAGCGATATTTCAAGATCGAAACGATGATTTATTAATTCGCTCCATTAGGGGCTTAGAAAGTTCTCGAGGAGACATGGTGAAACGCAACCTGATTCGGATTTTAAGTGTGACCGTTGGAATTCTACTGCTCACCGTGATTGTCTTCGGTTTAGGCGGCGATCGCAGCACCGCTGCACATGACAACCAGGCGATCGCTGCCACCACAGACCAGGGACGTGGAAATATCTCAAACCGCGCCGTTGAGACACTTTCAGGGTCATCCGCCCAAATCTGGACAAGGGAAATGATGCTCGCCGCCCAACCGTACCCTCTGGAAATCCTCCCCAATGAGCCAGCAGTCAGCCTGGAATTGGCCAAACCGGGTGGGACCCCTGGGATCATCCCCGGTTCCCCGCCTGAGGTTGGACAGCGAATTACTACGATTTCAGAAGAGACGCTTCCTTTCTCTCAAGCAACCGTAACGGGCTATAACTACCCGCCCCCCGTCGCCCGCGATCAAAATTTTGCCTCATCCC
>JAUWLJ010000301.1 GCA_030613705.1 Chloroflexota bacterium | reverse complement strand
GATGATTCTTTCCAGAGATGTTTCAAGAGATTTTCGATAAACCTCCCGTTTTTGCACCAAATTTAGTTTTGTCACAACTTTATGAAGAATATTTTCAAGCACCTACATGTAATTTTCTAACCTATTATACCCTTCTGGTTTCTAATTCAAGAATTTCCAATCTCGTCTTGAGCAAGAATGTAAATACGAATGCCGTTCATTATCACGCTGGAGATATTGATCGTATCCATACTTACTCTTTTCCAGCCAGTCTCGAGGGATAAGAAAAGATATTACTGTTTATCCCAAACACCTTCCTGCGTGAAATCAAACAAGATATTTCAACCAATTGAGTGAGAATAATATTCAGTCAGATCACTTTAATGAAGGGGAATTGATGAGCGTTCCCTACAGAAAAATCCATGTTGTTATTAATCCTGCGGCTGGAAAAAATGAGGCAATCCTTAATACAATCAACAAAGTTTTTCACAAGTATGAGATAGATTGGCAAGTCAGCATCACGAAAAAATTTGGTGATGCGACCAGATTAGCCAAGCAGGCGATCGCCAATGGCGTTGACCTGGTAGTGGGTTATGGGGGCGATGGAACCCAAATGGAAATTGCCAATGCGGTCATGGGCAGTAACACTCCGATGGCTATTTTGCCCGGAGGGACTGGAAACGCAATGTCTTTTGAGTTGAACGTCCCTCGCAACCTTGAGCAAGCTGCTGAACTAATCTGCCAAAGCAGTAATATCCGCAAAATCGATGTCGCCAAGATTGGGGATCAACACTTCATGCTGCGAGCATATTCCGGGATTGAAGAGAGTGATAAAACGAGCCGTGAGAATAAAGATCGCTATGGCAACCTGGCCTATATCGTTGATACCCTGCACACCATTGAAAACCCACCCCATGCCCAATACCGGCTTAATATTGATGGTGAGCAAGGTGAGGAAGAAGGGCTACATGCCTGATTCTCAATGCTGGCAGTCGCCAGGATATGCTTTGGGGATACTGGAATGAAGACGATATATTATCCTGATGATCAGATGGTTGTTTACTCGCGGTAATGAAGATAGGATTTGACTCCCTTACCCAGATAAGCTTTCCAAATGATCAGGTTGTACTCATCGTTCCAATCCAGATCGCCCTGAAAAAGCTCGTGGAGACGGTTGTTGTTGAAGAGCAAATATCCCATATTATCGAAAGTCATCCCATCTACCCAGATCATGCGGTCGTCGCTGATAAACTCCGAGAATGAGCCCTGATCAGGATCATAGATCCCGATTCCTTTTCCTTCAAGCATCGTGTAGTAAATTTTGCCCCGGTTGTCCGCACTCATGCCGTCGGTGTTAGTGCCTTTGTCACCCAGGTCGACGACGGCCTCAGCGATCTTCTCTTGAGGGATAGAAAAATCTTGCAGGAGGGCTGTGTCAATACAGTAAAGATTTCTACCAGTCAGCGGGCACCAGTAGAGCGTTTTACGGTCTGCAGAGAGTGCAATGCCATCCGCGCCGGTGCGCATCGGCCTGTCTTTCCAGACAGGCTTGCCCGCAATCTGGAACCAATACCCGGGCACATCCTGTGTACTTTCGTGCTGGTGCAGCACACGACGGAGTTCTTTGATCTTCATGTTGTAAACAATCAAGCCGCCTTGGTTTGGGTCGGTGAGGCCCGAATCGGTGATGTAAACAAATCCGTTGAGATTATCTACCATCAGGTCGTTTAGGAAAGAGGCTTCATAGGAGGCAATCTCATCGGGCACCGGGACCGATTCGACCAATTCGTTTTTAGTGAGATCCCAGCAAACGATCTTTTGGGCACCATCCTGGCAGGGTGCGCCTTGAATATGCCCTTGATCCAGAAACCATGCCCGGTTCTGTTCATCGATTTCCCACCCCAAGACGGACTGCAAGGCAAACATGTCGCCGACAGCGTTCATCTCCCAGCTTGGATAAGCAACCAGCATTGGTCTTCCGTCTACGACCTCGATTTTGTTGACCGTGCCAGGGATACCGGCCTCCCAACGGGGAACAGAAAGATAGTAGCTGCCATCCCGGTCGGTTTTAAAACCGGCGGGCATGGCCCCTTTCCAATATTCGTTATCATAAAATTCCTCTGCAGCCTGATCGTCTTCAAACAACCAATCGAGTCGGCTCCAATGGAATAATATTTCGTAATCTCCGATATTTTCGCTCAATTTGAATGCCTCCTGATAATCACGTCGTGGGTAGGGATGTGGTTCCGCTTTCGTTTAACCCCATCCTGTTTGGGATGGTTTTTGTACTTGATTTATCGATAAGCAGGATGCAAGCAGGGCCAAATGCCAACCAGAGATTCTCATTGGCTTTAGCGGTGAAATCCGGTGGCGTTACGATCTGCATTCGTGCGTCAGCTACATCGACAGTGACCACAGTGGAAACGCCCAGCGGTTCAACTATAAAGATGCTGGCCGGGACGAAATGGTTCTCATCTGCCTGGGACAATCAACGCTCTCCCTCTTCAAGTGCGCTTTTTCTCATATATCACCTGCCTATCCTGGAGAGCTTTTTGTAAAAACCTACCTTCCTTCATCCTATCAAATTCTTCCGGGGTGTAAACCAGCAAATCCAGGTCAACATCGCTCTTCAGAACTTGATATAGATCTGCTGTTCTTCGAATGAATTCTTTTTCAGTCTCCACAATCAGATCCAAATCAGTGAATAAATCTCTCCTGCCTGAAGCATAGGAACCAAAAGAAATCACCTTTAGGATCTCTGGAATTTCTCTGACTTGAGAGATGATTCTTTCCAGAGATGTTTCAAGAGATTTTCGATAATCCTTCCTTTTTTGCTCCAAATTTAATTCTGTCACAACTTTATGAAGAATATTTTC
Organism: Chloroflexota bacterium; assembly: GCA_030613705.1. GTDB lineage: Bacteria > Chloroflexota > Anaerolineae > Anaerolineales > UBA4823 > PFL25. The sequence goes on along the minus strand of JAUWLJ010000301.1, from coordinate 475 downwards.
AAGAACCTACATGTAATTTTCTAACCTATTATACACTTCTGGTTTCTAATTCAAGAATTTCCAATCTCATCTTGAGCAAGAAAGTATATACAAATGCCGTTCATTATCAGGCTGGAGATATTGATCGTATCCAAACTTACTCTTTTTCAGCCGGTCTCGAGGATTAAGAATAGAAATTACTGTTTATCCCAAACACCTTCCACCGTGAGATCATTCAAGATATTCCAACCAATTGAGTGAGTATAATATTCAGACAGATCACTTTAATGAAGGAGAATTGATGAGCATTCCCTACAGAAAAATCCATGTTGTGATTAATCCTGCGGCTGGAAAAAATGAGGCGATCCTTAATACAATCAACAAGGTTATTTAAAAAGTATGAAATAGATTGGCAAGTCAGCATCACGAAAAAATATGGTGATGCGACCAGATTAGCCCAGCAGGCGATCGCCAATGGCGTTGACCTGGTAGCGGG
>JAUWLJ010000105.1 GCA_030613705.1 Chloroflexota bacterium | reverse complement strand
CTCAAGCCCGTTCGAATTGGCGTTCTCAACGATGGCTCTCACCTTGACCTGATTCTTTTCCACAGCCTCCACGAGCGCCTCCATCCAGGGTAGCGCGTTCTCAATCGTGCATATATCTGGATCAAGAACATTGACCATACATATCAGCTCAAGCGAAAAATTCACGTGTATGGCATCGATGGACTGCTTCGCCGTTGACAGCGCGGCCACATAAGCATCATCCGCTTCCTTATATATATCAGTGCGATATAACGAAAAGGCCACCTGGTCCTCTTCTGCCAACGAGTATTTCAATACCTCCGGCACATGCCCACCTTCAGTGTTTTTCCATTCACAGCTATCCTGCCAGTTTGAGCCATCCTCTGGGTGGAAATCAGCGCAATATAATTGATTCGCGCCCACCCACATGTCATCATAGGTGCTGATCCCTGCCTGCGCTACAGGACCTGAGAGTATCATACCCAGATCCACCAAATCATCACCCTTACCCGAGGGATGATCCTTAGAAAAATGCAACCAACCATAGTTATAACCTGACGAAACGAGAATTTTGCCATCCAAAACTAAAAATTTTGTGTGGCTGTGCGGGTAAACCCCCGAGAAATTGGCCACTTCGACCTTCCATCCGATTTCCGGGTTCTCCATCTCCTCTACACCGGCATCACGCAGGTCGTTAATCGCGTTCCAGATCTGATTTCCCCATTCCAGATTGGAGATGTTGGGATAATTCCCTAACATGATGCGTACGGTCAATCCCTTTGGATATTGCGAGGGATCCTCCTTGATCCGTCGGTACAACTCCGCGGTTTCCTCCCCAATCGTGGTGCCGGGGCCATATCCGTCCTCACTGCCAATATATTCCATGGTCGTAAAAAGGGCCTCATATTGAACGAAATCAATAATCGCAGCTACTTTATCAAAGCCGCCGTTTATTGTGGGTGGCTGGCTGCTGAATGCAGGCTCCGGGTTGGGCATGAAAATAAAATCTACGAACCGGTTGCGGCAATATGGAGCCTGGTAACCCTCGGGATGGTAACCACCTTCCTCTATAACGCTTAACACAGCCTGCTCAATATCTGATAAGGGTGTATCCGAACAATCATAAGGTTCCTGGAAAGCGTAGAACAGTTCGCCCCTGCCATCGAAAACATCTTGCCAGGCCAGGTGCATGCTCCCATCAGGTTGGGTCGCCACAGCAGGCTGGGCAGGGTTGCCCACCTGGGCAACGATCGCCGGTTCACTCCACCCATCCGGTGTGATAATGCTTTCATAGATAAGTGAATTTGGCGAGGTTAAGCCATATACGTTCTCGACCTCATTCGCATACCAGACCAGGTGCAGATTTCCACCCGCATCTTGAGCTATCCCTGGCCGGCTCTCGCAAGCTGGAAAGGGGATCTTATCCGCCTGGCCGCCCATATGCTGGTAGGCGACTAAATCAGCCGGATCACACCAGGCTATATATAGCTGACCCTCTTGATCGGCAAAAATCTCGTGATCGCTACCCTGCCCCACCATCTCCGCCGAGGTCTCCCAAACACCATCATAATATGGCGTCACATAAATCTCACCATAATCTTCCGGTAACGGACTAACATAGGTGACCCAAAAGATACCCTGCGCCTCACTGGTCAGGCGCGGCTGTAGAGCGATAACATGCTCCCCTTCCTGAGGAGGTATGGGTATACAACCATCGGGTACCGCGGGAGGTCCCGCTCCTGCACCCCAAGACACATACGGCATCGCCTTCCCTTCTGCGTCCCAGGTGACCATCAAAGTATCCCCATCATCAATCGCAATCGTCGGCGACAGATTGAACACCGGTGAAGCCAAGCCAGCCGCGCACGACAGGCTTGCCAGGTTAGACAATACGACTGGTGCCTCACAAACATCTCCACGACAGATACTATAGAGAATATGGGACCCGTCGTCTGATTCTTCAACCCAGACAACGTGCGCAGCGCCGCTGCTATCCGAAACCACCTGGGAGGTGTGTGAGTCAACTGAAGGGCTGCTGGAGACGTTGATTGGATTGGCCCAACTTACACCAATATTCTCACCAGAGAACTGCTGGTTATAGAAAACATCTGTAAATCCATCTTCCTCCTGCATCCAGGATATGGAAATCAGCCCATCCTTACCGACAAAGATACCGGGTCCTATATCACTCGCTTTGGCAACATTTGCCGATACCAGTTCTTGATCGGACCAATGCACACCATTTGTCTCGGAGGACAACTCAGTAGTAGTTGTGCCTGTTTGAACTGTGAGAAAATTTGCCGCCTGCCCAATAAATGAGGCCACTAGGAAGAAAACCAGCAAGCTTAGGGTCACAATCAATATATCCTGCCAGCGCCTGGGATTAACCGCTTCATTCCCCACAACCAACCTCTTCTGGGCGATCCACTGATATGCCATGCCAATCATACCACCCGCCAAAGCGCTAAATGCCAGGGATGATATTACTAGACGTACAATAGCCAGGATGAGACGTGAATCGCTGACGGAGAACAGCTCCATTTGCCACATGAGAGCGCCGAAGAGCATGCCCCCCAAGCCAAAGCCAACCATGGCCGCCAATAAAATCATCCAGAAATAACGCAATTTGACGGTAACCAGCGAAAGCACAAGGCCACTTAAAAGCCCATAGACGAGCCCGATCAGCCCAAAGAAAACGATAAACGAAGCCGGGTCTGTGTCCGAATAATTATTATACAAACCGATAATGGCTAAGATCAGCAGTACAGGCACCAGCAAAATACCCTCGCTGATCCCCAGGGCGAAGGCCCCACCTAAACCATAACGTCGCTGGCTGCCATTCTGATCGATGCGGTGCAGGGAAACACCGGAAAGGGCACCACCAATGGCGCCTCCAAGTCCAATCCCTAAAAACACCAGGATAAGCCCGGCTAACAGGCGGATAAAACTCTGTTCCGGTGGGATCAAATTAACCAACCAACCTAAAACCCCGCTGAGGAAGATCAGGTAGATCGCTAAGCTTCCCACAACTCCACCGAAAACAAAGCCCACCAAACCGGTTATGAAACTGCGCCAGTAAGAACTATATCCTGCACTCATTTTTGATTTCCCTCGAAATTCCTTAGCTAATAAGACTCACTTACTTCATGAGTTGAATTCTTCTCTCAAGATAAATATTGTTTTCCGCCCCATTATATAACACATTTTTGAATCTTGAAGACGTTGAAGTCCACTGCTCGGGTATTGCGAGATGCAGAATGACTATGCCCGCACCAGCGTGAACTCGCTGATCTCTGGAGGGCAGTTTAATCGGATCGGCTCGCTGATACAGCCAATGCCGCGGTTGGTGTACAACCACATCCCGTTGACATTATATAACCCAAAATCATATTTTTTTCCGAGATGCGGGTGGATCAGTGCACCGATCCCAGGGACGCGAATTTGGCCCCCGTGCGTGTGTCCTGATAGCTGCAACGAAATCCGAGGATCTTGAGAATACACGTCGGCCAGGTCAGGCTCGTGCATCAGCAGGACCACCGGCGCGCCTTCCGGGGCTCCCTGCATAGCAACTTCTAAGTCAGGATGCCCTGTCCAACCATCGTCCAGTCCGGCCAGGTGAAGAGATGCGCCCCCAGCATCAAAGGTTATCCCTTGGTTTTCCAGGATGGGTAAACCCACAGATTTAAAGCTATTTTTTACAGCTTCCACATCCAGCCAAATATCGTGATTGCCTATCGTAGCGAAGACGCCATATTTTGCATCCAACTTCGCCAGCGCGGGCGCCAGGTCATCCATGGCATTGATATTGCGCCAAACGTAATCGCCAGTTAAGACGGTTAAATCTGGTTTCAGTGAGTTCGAAGCCGCCACCGCTCTCTCCACCAGGTCCAGTTGCGTAAAGGGATAGAGGTGGAAATCCGTCATCTGGACGATCTTAAAGCCTTCCAGCGCCGGCTTGAGGTTCGCGATCGGGATGGTAATATGCTCAATGGAGAGGGTGTTCGACTCGTCCTTAAAAAGCGCAGCTGTGGTGGCAGCTAACAAGCCACCCGCTACAGCCGTACTACTAAATTTTAAAAAATCGCGTCGTGTCACCGGCATACTCGGTCTCTATGAGCCTTCTACTTTTCGTCCCATAATTTGCCCGCCGATTGTAACATACCAAACCCTCCGTCCTGATAAGAACCTTATTAATATAAGAAGTACGAGGCATATAAATCCCGAAGCTTTGTCAGCCACCTACCCAGAATTTTTCAAACTATAGGACCAATGCTATAGGGTAGAATTAGATGGACCTGAATAGCCTTGCGAAGGTTCTGGGGCGCTTCTCGATCAGAAACTCCATAGAAACCACGGTATATACATTGAAAGTTATTCAGCAACCTTCGCAAGGCTTATGCCCCTGCAATTCATTTGTGATTCTACTCATTGAATTACCTTTAGTGAACCAAGCTCATTTTCAGCTTCACATCAAAACTAAGTGGATGTGTGAAATTGAAAATTTAAATTAACCAGCAGCTCTTGAACTATCCCCAAAATAGGAGGTTACCAAAATGAAAGAACGTATCGCAATTGTTACCGGTGGAGGGGACTGCCCCGGCTTAAACGCGGTCATTCGCGCCGTGGTGAAAGCGGCTTCACGCCGTGGCTGGGAGTCGATTGGTTTCCTGGGCGGTTACGAGGGCATGTTAGAACCGACGCAGTATCGCTCCCTGGATTACCGGGAGATGGACGGCTTGCGCTTCCGTGGGGGGACTGTTTTGGGTACCAGCAACCGCGGCAAATTCTCAGCCAAGACAGGGCACGGTGAAGTGCGGCGCGTGCCTGAGCAGGTGCTCCAGGAGGCTTACCGCAACTTCCAAAAGCTCAACCTGCGCGCCCTGGTATGCATCGGCGGTGATGGTTCCCTCACTATCGCCCAGCAGCTCTTCGAGACCGGTATGCCGGTGGTGGGGATACCTAAAACGATCGATAACGACCTGGACGCGACCATCATGACCTTCGGTTTTGAGACGGCGGTTTCGTGTGCAGTGGATGCTCTGGACCGGCTTCACACCACCGCTGAAAGCCATAACCGCGTCATGGTGCTGGAGGTGATGGGGCGTTATGCGGGCTGGATCGCCGGCTTTGCGGGCATCGCCGGCGGGGCTGACGTGATCTTGATCCCCGAGATCCCCTTCAACTATGATTCGATCGTCGCCAAGATCCAGGAACGCGAGCAAGATGGCAAGCTCTTCACCCTGGTTATTGTTGCCGAGGGCGCACGCGAGTCAGGTGGAACTTATGTGACCTCGGACGAGGCAGGAGCTAACAGGGAGGCGCGCCTGGGCGGCATCGGTCACCTCTTGGCAGACCGGATACAGGAGCGAACCGGCAAGGAGACGCGTGCCGTAGTGCTGGGACACCTGCAGCGCGGCGGCAGCCCCACCGCCTGGGATCGCCAATTGTGCACTCGCTTTGGCGTCAGCGCCGTCGAATGCATCGCTGACGGCGAGTACGGGCATATGGTAGCCTTGACCCCGGAGGGCGTTGCACCCGTTAAGATCGTGGAGGCGATAGACAAGATACGAACCGTGCCCCACGATGGTGAGCTGGTTCGCGTTGGCCAGGCTCTCGGGATCAGCTTCGGTAACGGGTTATAAACAGCATTATTATTAAGTAATTTGCGGAACTAGCTACCTGACAGTTTGTCTTCATCGGTAGGTACAGAAACGAATATGTAATGAAAGAGAATTGATCAAACATCTGTCAATGAAACGTAAACCTATTTGAAAGATACACAAATCACGGCGATCATTGCGGTCAACCAAATGACGTAAACCGGCATGGATTGTCCTGGTGCCTTCAGAGATGAACCAAACATAAAGCAAAGCGACTGCCAAGGTGAGCCGAGACAAGCGCAAGAAATTACGAAGGTGTGTACTCTCGATATCAAAGCCATGTTTTTTCATATCACCGAACATTTCTTCAATCCATGCTCGCCGCTTGTAGATCCGTAAAGTCAAGGTGCGATCAGGTAAATTAGTAGCTAGCAGCCAGGGTTCTTTTTCGCCGAATTTCCAATGAGCCAACAGATGCACTGGATAGATTTCCTTCTCCGTCAAATAGCCTTTTCCCAACCAGATACTTTCACCCGGTTTGTGGACAAAGCTGCCAAAGTCTTTCCAATCCATCTGTTCATCCAGCCAGACATGTGTATCCGATTTCTGGCGCAAAGCATAGAACCATCTCCAGGCATCTAATTGACGCAATATGGCTATCGAACCAAATTCACAGTCCCCTACTAAAAAAACGCTAGCTCCTCTCGGTATCAATTTGCGCACATAGGCCAACAAGGCCATCTGTTTATGAGATGAACTATGCCCTCTACTGCTCTTGACCCAGGTCCATGCGATCGGAATGGCTCGCTTGCGATATGCAATCGTAACGATCAACAACTGATGTCCAGAGCCAATCTTGGTTCCATCCACGATCAGGCGGATTTCCCCAATCCTGTGCAACTGTTCTTCCAGCCAATGACGGGCGATAGGTTCGTACCATTCCCGTACTCGGATAGCAGGATTGTCCAACATCCGGCTCATTCGCCTTGTAGCACTGAGCAATTTCGCCGTCCCCGGTATCTTGCCCGCTACTTTGCTCAAATGCACAGATCGGCTTTGATGGATACCTATGATCAGCCAGACGAAGCTTCTTACCTGAGTGATCCGCTGGTTGGGTCGCAGTTGTCGAATTCGCTGATGCCATGTATCATACAGTTGGTTGATCGGCATGTCACTTCTCCTGGTACAGGGTTTTGTGGTAAAAACAACTTTACCCGGTTTTGTGCTGTCGATCAACTCTTCTTTTGTTAAAGTGTCAGGTAGCTAGAAATCATTTCATTAAAATGTGTAACGGAATCCTAACAATTTCGTTAAGTAATATAGAATGCCCTGTTATCACAAGAAAATGGATGAAGATTGTCTTGTTTCAAGGGTTGATTTTTTATAATTTTTAATATATAATTGTATTAAGTACC
>JAUWLJ010000344.1 GCA_030613705.1 Chloroflexota bacterium | reverse complement strand
AGGATGCCTTCTGCCCGCAATCGTTGACTGAGCCGGTCCACCCGGCGGGGATCGAAATCCTCGTGGGGCACCAGCTTTTGGGTTGGCAGCATGCGCAAATCTGGTAGATCGGTACTGTTTCTCATCAAGCAACCTTTATTTGTACCAGCTTGGCAGGAAGTTTACCATACTACCTGTGTCGATTAAATTGAACGTTGAGAGACTAGATCTTCCTTTTACCACCACAGAAATAACGGTTCTTTGATCAGGCTAAGAACCGCACGAGGTAGGCGAGCCAATCAATAATTAATATTGCGGATTGCGATTACTTGGATTGTGAGATGCTATCAGCCCGGGAATAGCCGGGTTAATAGAGGTTTACTCATCTCTGCAGCGACTGCAGGAATGAAAATCAAAGGTAGGATGTACTGCCATTGCTCCCATCCCAAAGCAGTTGTGTTGAAGATCGGCTGTAGAAACGGAATGTATACCACGACGAGCAGCAAAGCCAATGAGGTGAGAACCGCGTAATTCATCAGGCGGTTGCTGAAAGGACCGATCTTGATCAAGGGATAGCGCTCGGATCGGGCGGTAAAGGCTCGGAGAAGTTCTGAAAAGGAAATGGTAACAAAGGCCATAGTCCCGGGAATTAATGGATTATCCGAGAATAGCTGTAAACCGATCACGTAAGCTGTCAGGGTGACGAAAGTGATGGCGATGGTTTGAACCCCAATACCAGCGGTCATAAACTTATTGATGATGGGTTCCGACGGTGGACGAGGCTGCTGGTCCATGATATCCGGATCGCCTTTCTCGGTACCTAAGGCCAGAGCTGGAGCGCCATCGGTGATCAGGTTCAGCCACAAAAGCTGGATAACCGTTAACGGTGATCCCTGGGTGAACATGATGCCCAGGAATATGGTGGCGATCTCTGCCACATTACAGGAAAGCAGATAATAAACGAATTTGCGGATGTTGCTGTATATGACGCGCCCTTGTTCGACGGCAGAGATGATGCTGGCATAATTATCATCGGTCAGGACCATATCGGCGCTTTCTTTAGCCACATCGGTGCCAGTGATCCCCATGGCGACACCGATATTGGCACGCTTGATGGCGGGTGCGTCATTGACACCATCGCCAGTCATTGCAACGACCTCATTCCTGGCGCGCAAGGCTTCAACAATGCGCAGTTTATGTACCGGAGAGACCCGGGCGAAGACATCCGTAAAGGCAACCTGGCGTTCCAGGAGCGCATCGTCCATTTCATCCATTTGCGCTCCGGTCAGCACCTGGTGGCCAGGTTCGAGCAGGTTGATCGATTCAGCCACTGCGCGGGCTGTATTCGGGAAATCACCGGTGATCATCACGGTGCGAATGCCTGCTTTGCGCCCGACCTCCAAAGCCGGAGTCACTTCAGCACGCGGGGGATCGATCATTCCGATCAATCCCACGAAGATCAAGTCTTGTTCTAATTCTTTCAGATTCTCTTCGCCAGGCATGACTTTTACAATCCGATATGCCATACCCAAGACGCGCAGGGCTTTTTGAGTCATGCGATCGTTAGCAGCCAGAATTTTCATTCGTTCAGCATCGCCAAGGGAGGCGATCGAATCATCCATTTTTTGCAGCTGGGTACAGTGATCCAAGACCAGGTCAGGAGCACCTTTAACTGTGACCACATACCATTCTTTTACCTTGTCGTTATAGAAAGGTGAGATATCTTCCGGTTTTGGGTCCCGCACGGTATGCAAAGTGAGCATCCGTTTCCTGGTAGAGTCGAAAGGTATCTCCTGTACCCGCGGATATGCCTTATTCAGGTCTTTTGTCCAGGCACCAGCTTTTGCCGCGGCCACGATCAGTGCTCCTTCAGTGGGATCGCCAGCCACACGGTAAGCAGGCTGCTCATCATTTGGATCCCCCAAGTCTAAATTCGCATTGTTATTCAGTGCAGCAACCCAGAGCGCGGTCGAAGCCCCAGGATAATCTTCAAGGGCGATCGTTTGACCCTCAATCTGGAATTCCCCGAGCGGAGTATAGCCGCTTCCGGTTACATCCATAAGCTGACCATCTACCCAAAGATTGGTAACGGTCATCTGGTTTTGGGTCAAGGTGCCAGTCTTATCTGAGCAGATGATCGTCGCCGAACCTAAGGTCTCAACTGATGACAAACGCCGGATGAGGGCATTGTGTTTGATCATCTCCCGCATCCCCAAAGCCAGGCTGATGGTTACCACTGCGGGTAAACCTTCTGGGACAGCAGCGATGGCTAAACTAACTGCGATCAGGAACATATCCAGAGGGTCGAAGCCGCGCGCCCAACCCACCACGAAAACTGCCCCACAGATTGCCAAGGCTGCCCAACCGAGGGTTTTCCCAACCGCGTCCAGGCGCCGTTGGAGCGGGGTCGGTTCTTGCTCGACCATTTGGAGCATGGTGGCGATCAAACCGATCTGGGTAAGCATACCGGTGCTGACGACAACACCTTTGCCACGACCGTAGTTGACCATGGTGCCCATAAATGCCGTATTTTTGCGATCACCAAGAGGGATGTCCGCTTCCAAGCGGATCGCAGCATTTTTCTGAACTGGCACCGATTCTCCGGTCAGCGCGGCTTCATCAATCCGTAAGTTGACCGCTTCAAATAAACGAATGTCTGCGGGCACGTAATTACCCGCGCCTAGAAGTACCAAA
>JAUWLJ010000209.1 GCA_030613705.1 Chloroflexota bacterium | reverse complement strand
CTCATCTGCGTGCAGAACCTGGCTTCCAGGCGCCAAGCCTAACTTTGCTGCAGAACGGCACACTGGTCCAGGTCATGCCAGATGATCCAGTTCAAGAAGGAGGGGGTATCTGGATCCACGTCCGCACGATTCAAGGTGAGGATGGATGGATCCTGCAAATCTTATTGGTAACCGCAACCCCAGCACCTGATTGGGAGGGGTAAGGTTATTCGTTATGATCTGGTAAATCTTGAGGGCCAAAAGCACCTGGGAGCAGTTCTGCGACAGTCGTTTCCTGCTCGATTATTCCATCCCCATTTATAATCAACACCTTGGTCTCTAATCCAAATTCGGAAAGCACCTGTCGGCAGGCTCCACATGGGGTGCCCCCATTGCTGGTTGCAACTGCAATGGCAATGAAATCCGTTTCCCCTTCCGATACAGCTTTAAACACAGCTACTCTTTCAGCACACATGCTGGTTGGGTAAGCTGCATTCTCAATGTTTACGCCATCATAGATTACCCCCGAAGAGGTCAACACGGCTGCCCCAACTGCATATTTGGAATACGGGGCGTACGCCCAACGCCGCGCTCCGAGGGAGGTTTCGATCAATTGTTGTCTCTGCTTATCAGTCAGCATGACGATCCTTGTCTCCATTATCGGAATCCGCGGTCAGTCTTTGGGCACGGACTTTGCGAATCCTCTGCCCACTGACTTGTTCAACTGTTAACTGCAGTCCTTCTATCTGCACATGATCCCCAGCTGTGGGGACTCGTCCAATGCGACTGTAAATCAACCCACTTAAAGTATCTGCCTCACTATTGGGAAGCTGGGTACCCATGATGTCATTAAAATCGTCCAGGTCAATCCGCCCCTGGAAAAGGTATTCATCATCGTTGATCGCCTGGTATAACATCTCTTCCGCTTGGTCATACTCGTCTAGGATTTCGCCGACAATCTCCTCCACAATATCTTCTAAGGTCACCAAACCTGCAACGCCACCATATTCATCGACAACGATCGCCATGTGAATTCGTTTGGCCTGGAGTTCAGCGAGCAGTTCGTCAGCTTTTTTAGCCTCCGGTACGTAATATGCCGGGCGAAGATGGTCGCTCAGGGAGACATCAGGCTTGCCTTCTCGCCAGATACCCAGAAGGTCTTTTGCATATAGCAGCCCCAAGATGTTGTCGACCGAATCCTTGTAAATTGGCACGCGAGAATGGCCGGATTGCTGCAGAGCATCCATTGTCTGGTCGATTGGGGTATTGACATCCAAGGCCAGGATATCAATCCGAGGGATCATGATTTCCCGCACCAAAGTGTCTCCAAGGCGGAAGATTGAGACGATCATCTTCCGTTCTTCTTGCTCCAAGAAACCTTCTTCCTGTCCAGCTTCAACCAGACTGATCAACTCTGTCTCAGTCACTCCGCCTTCCTGGTTGGTTTCTGATGAACTGATGAACAGGAAAGGCAAGGCCAGCAAAGGGGACATGACCAGGGAAAGCACTCGTACATAAGAACTCAGGCGTATAGCCCATGTCTCGGGATGGTGGGAAACTGCGGTCTCTATGATCCATTCCAGGAAGAAGGTAACCAATGAAGCCAGTAATAATACTCCTACTGAATAAGGCAATAGATATTGCGTGATTTCCCAGGGTACGATGAGCACGAGAGAGAGTCCCGCGATGAGGAATCGCAGAATGGATTGAATTAAATTAAGGCTGGCTTGCGTGCGGGGGGTGTTCGATAGTAATTGTGTGGTGCGGTTGACTTGGGAGACCATGTTCTCCCGCTGGATTAGCAAACGAGCCAGACTTGAGTTTAAGAATGCAGAGCGGGCTGCGGAAGTGATTAAGTCAAGCAGCAGGAATAATACCAAGCCAATCGCAGTTAATAAGTCAGGATCCATCTTTCTCTTCTTTCTTCCGAATTACCCTGGCAGGGATTCCTACCGCCAGGGAGTTCGCAGGGACATCTTTGGTAACCACGGAGCCTGCGCCGGTGCGAGCACCCTCCCCAATTTTTAGAGGTGCGATCAACATTGAATCGCTGCCGATAAATGCCCCGGCGCCAATCTCGGTGTGGTGTTTATTTTCCCCATCAAAATTTGCAGTGATCACACCGGCTCCTATATTCACTCCTGGGCCAATAGTGGCATCTCCGATATAAGAGAAATGACCCATTTTTGTGCCCGGTCCCAGGTATGAGTTTTTCACCTCACCATAATTACCCATGTGCACGCCTTGTGCCAGGTGAGCTCCTTTTCGAAGATGGGCGAAAGGACCGATGTCGACATCATCCTCTAAGATCGTATTTTCTGTTTTCGAGAATATGATCTCGCAGCGATCACCGATAGTTGTATCCACAACGAAGCAGTTCGGTCCGATGGTACAACCCTCTCCAATTCGAGTCGTTCCGCGCAAATATGTATTGGGGTGAATCACTGTATCCAGCCCAATCTCAACCTGGGCATCAATATAGGTCGAGCTTGGATCGATGATAGTGACTCCATTGAGCATCAAATCTTCGTTGATCCGCTGGCGGAGGACAGCTTCAGCTTCAGCCAGGTCAATGCGGTTTTCAATCCTGAGCGCCTCAATCGGGTTGCTTAAATTGATGCTTTTCACCGGGAGACCATCAGCAACAGCCATCTGCACCAGGTCAATTAGGCGGTGCTCACTGCCAGAGGGAATTGATAATGCTTGCCAGAGCCATTCTGCGGTGAAACAATAGACACCAGCGGCGCACTCCGCCGGCTCAAATCCATCGGCTGAACCGTTTGTTCGAGCTGAAATCGCTTCAATATTGCCATCCTCACCACGGATCAGGCGAGGGTAGTGCTGCGAATCCAAGGTTTGAAAGGACAACACCGTTATGGGTGAGGGAGTCTGTACACCTTCAATCGGATCATGGTGAGCAGCAAGGATTTGCTCAAGCGTGCTGGAAGTCAGCAGCGGCATATCCGCACTGAACACCAAAAGGTAATCGACTTTGTTTCTCAGCAAAGGTTCAGTTAGCTTTAAGGGGTGTGCGCTGGCTTTTTGTTCATCCAAGAAAATATGCTTTGCAGATTGGTCGAAAACCTGTTGTATTTGCTCATTGTCCTTTTCAATCACCAGGAATGGGAAGTCCCCAATCGCCTTTTTAGTGGCATTGATCGTATACAAGAACAAGGGTTGACCTGCTAAAGGATGCATTACCAGGGGAATATTGGAACGCATGCTTTCACCCATATCCCCAGCCAGAATCACTGCAGCAATCTTATTCGATTTTGTATCGGACATACGTATTAATTCAACCGGATGCAAGAAAAATGGCGAGCTGCATCATGCATGGCTCACCAAGTTGATCCTTTCAAAATGTATGAAGTTGGAATCTCGTCTACCACAACAGCTTTCCGTGACAATAATCATTCAGGCTGGGGCGCCCGGATTCGAACCAGGATAAACGGATTCAAAGTCCGCCGTGCTACCATTGCACCACGCCCCAATGTTGATGCTTGAAAAATTCAGGCGGGCTGTATTGTAACACAAGCCGTTGTTGGATGAAAATGATAAACAGCGCTTACCAACAGGATAACCGCTGCATCGTGATCGGAAAACATCTCTTACTCAACTCGCCAACAAGCTACAAAATGATCCTCGCTGACCTCTTTAAATGAAGGTTCCTCTATTCCGCAGTGTTCCATAGCTACGGGGCAGCGTGGATGGAAACGGCAGCCTGCTGGTGGATTTAGCGGGCTTGGTACATCACCTGGGAGGAGAATTCGCTCACGTTTTAATTCCGGGTTAGGGACCGGGATAGCAGACATCAGTGCTTGCGTGTATGGGTGCAGCGGGTTGCGGAATATCTCCTCCCGCGTTGCCAGTTCCACCATTTTACCCAGATACATGACCGCTACTCGATGTGAGATATGTTCAACGACCGAGAGGTTGTGAGCGATGAAAAGATAAGTCAGGCCAAATTCTTTTTGCAGATCGTTAAGAATATTTAATACCTGGGATTGGATCGAGACATCCAGGGCTGAGACAGGCTCATCACAAATAATGAATTTCGGTTGTAAAGCTAATGCTCGGGCGATACCAATCCGCTGGCGTTGGCCTCCGGAAAACTCGTGTGGATAGCGGCGAGCATGATAGTCTTCAAGACCTACCTTGCGTAAGTTCTGCATAACGATATCAAAGCGTTCTTTGGGTGTACCGATATTATGGATCTTTAATCCCTCCGATATCGATTCGGCAATCGGCATGCGTGGGTCAAGTGATGCGTAGGGATCCTGGAAGATAATCTGCATGTTACGGCGCATTTTCTTCAGATCCGAGCCTTTTAAGTTAAAGATATTGGTGTCCTCATACATGACCTCACCACCGGTAGGCTCGATTAATCGCAGCATGGTGCGACCCACGGTGGTTTTACCGCAACCGGATTCTCCGACCAATCCGAGAGTTTCTCCTTCCCGTACGGTGAAGCTGATATCATCAACAGCCTGTACCCAGGCTATCACACGCTGCATCAAACCACCACGCACGGGGAAATATTTCATTAAATGATTGACCGTGATCAGGTCGTGTTTCCCATTACCGCTTGAGATTACTTGTTCGCTCATTGAATTCCTCGTAAATAAGGTGGGGTCAGGCGACCGAACCAATTTCGGATGCTATTAAGGGAGCTGTATGCCTTTGCTCTTCTTGGCTCTGATAGAGCCAGCAGCGGACTGTGTGTTTGGGGAGAACTTGGAGCAGATCTGGTTCGATCTCGGTGCAGATTTGCAATTCGTGCTCGACGCGAGCGCGGCACCTTGGAGCAAATTTACATCCAGGGGGAAGACTGATCAGATTTGGCACCGATCCGGGGATAACATCTAAACGATCCTTGATCTGGCCTAAAACTGGAATTGAAGCAATTAGCCCTTGGGTATAGGGATGCAGCGGTTT
>JAUWLJ010000191.1 GCA_030613705.1 Chloroflexota bacterium | reverse complement strand
ACTTCACGAACGACACACTCCTCGGGAGTTTCACCTGGCTCAAGCTTGCCGCCCAAACCAGTCCATTTTCCCTGATGCATATCGTTTTCTTTCTTGATGCGATGGATCATCAGGGTCTTGCCATCCACCTTGAGGTAACATAAAGTTGCCAGTTTCATCAGGTATGATCCCTGCTAAAGTCAAAGGATAAATTTTTTCTCACAATGGTGGCAACAAGAACTCTAAACCGTGGCCCAGGTTATCCCGCCAGGAAATGCCAACCTAACTCATAAACAGTCCATTCGAAGTACTGGCGTCCAGGGCGAAAATATTCAATCTCAGGCCCAGGGGTTCTCCATGGTCTGGATCAGGATCGGGGTGCCGATCTTGATGTTCGCCCGGCGAGTCAGCAGCCACAAGACTAACTCGGCGATATCCTCAGGGTATAGGCATTTACTGTGATCCAGGCCAGGCGAATTTTGAGTCATCTCTGTGATCACCATTCCTGGGCAGATTGTATCTACCCGCACACCATATTCCTGATTCTCGCGCTGGATAAACTCGCCCAAAGCGTTCAAAGCATGTTTTGATACCCCATAGGCACCATTCCCCTGGTAATATTCCAAGCCTGATTCCGAGCTGATGTTGATGATATGCCCCTGGCTGCGGGCACGCATCTTTGGCAAAACCGCCCGAGAGGTTAGAAACGGTCCCCGTAAGTTGACCGCCAATACCTGGTCCCAGGTCTCAATGTCATGCTCGTGGATAGCACCTCCGCCGCCGATGCCAGCGTTATTAACCAAAATATCAATCTGACCGAAGGTGTCTTGCGCAGCACTGACCAAGCGATCTACATCACTTGCCTCCGAAACATCCCCCTCAACAGCCAGGCCTTTGCCACCCTGGGCACTTATTTTTTCCAGCACCTCCTCCAGAGGTGCTTTTCGTCTTCCACTCAGCACGACCCGGCAGCCCTCCCCGGACAGCATTAATGCCACCCCCTGCCCGATGCCGGTGCCTCCCCCAGTGATGATCGCCACTTTGCCAGATAATTTTTCCATAACGCACCTCAGTTTGTCAGAGTTAAAATCGCTACAGCCGCCACATCCCGTACCTCCGGCAGCAATCTTTGCCAGTTCAATGGTTCAAGGGTGGTGGCCAACAATTCACCATTTGAAAGCACCGCTAGCAGATGATCGCCAACCTGGGTGAAGCGCTCTACCATATGGTTGCGCCAGGGCAGATCAAGTCCGCGGGTTACTTCACTCCAGGTATAACCGCCATCCCGGGTCTCCTCGATTCGCCCCTCACTATCGACCCAGTCCGCCGCTCCCAGAAGCATATGATCAGGATCAACCGGGTTCCACCATACCGCTCTGCAGTAACAATCCGGGTAGCGATTATCCCAGGTTGCACCGCCATCCTTAGAGAGGAAAAAACCGCCGCCTGTTGGCGCTGCTACCAGATGCGCAGAATTTGGATGTGTGGTTATCGAATGCACATCAGGGTGAATACTCTTTTCAGGGGATTGGTTTTTCCGGTTCAAAGCCCATGTACCCCCGTAATCTCTGGAGACCAAAACTCCGCCAACTTCAACAGCCGCGAAGCCATCCGCACCGCAAAAAGCAAAGCCGCGCACACAACCGGCTTCTGGTGAGTAAGGCAGGTACCATCCTTGCTGGTCCCTCATCTCAGCCACCTCTGGGCGCGCCTGCCAGGAAAGTCCGCCATCCTGAGAGAGGAAAATCCCCGCTGGTTCACTTCCAGCAAATACCCGCTGAGGGTTATCAGGGTGGGCCGCTAACCAGCGAATATAGCCAATCGATAAACCGCTGTTGACCGCCTGCCAGGATGCACCTCTATCACTTGAGCGGAAGATGCCATCTTTCGTACCGGCTAAGATCATATCTCCCTGGGCGATCACGCAGGTAAAGAATGATTCAGGTAAATCGCGCCGGGTTACCCTCCAGCCAGCAGCTTCACTTCCACAGATTGCCAATCCATGTGATGTGGCTAAAAGAAGTATCTCGCGATTAACCATCTAGAATCCCAATTCCTCTAAGATTTCTGCTTCACCCCGTTCACCTCCAGCCGTGCCTGATAACTCCTCCCAAAACTTCTGATCGTAGCGCCGCGAGGAAACCGGCATCGGCATCGGTACTCCCCATCCTAGAAGCAGAATTTCTTCCTTGGGCTGCAGTCGGGCCAGCATTCCGCGCAGCGCTTCCCGTCCAGCTAGACCCGAGAGCACCGCCCGGATATCATCATCGTCGCCCAACCATCCTGAGATACGGGTGCCCAGCTGCGACATGACCTCATCGTAGATTTGCGACGGGCGCTGGTCGACGATCAACAGGGTGACGTAATATTTGCGCATCTCCCGTGCAATGGTGCTGAAAGTGGTCTGGGCGGCCATCTCCCGGTTGAGCAGTTTGTGCGCCTCCTCCAGGACGATCACCAGTGGGCGCGGCTCACGCTCGCCTTTCGCGCGGTACTCGTTGGTACGTTTTTCCCACGCCTGGCGGATGCGCCGGGTGAGCAGGTTGCTGACCAGTAAATAATCCAGATCCTTTTCGTGGTCACCGAATGAAAGGACGATATGCTGCCCTGCATCCAAAGCCTTAATGATTTCACTCACTGTATCACTAGCTGGGTTCTCAATGATATAGGATCTCCGGAAGAGCGGTCCCATTTTTGAATGCAATCCTTTAGCTGCTTCGGGATGAATGCCAGATCGATTTGCCCAAGCCTCCACACTATCAGGTGCTGGAATCCTTTTACCGTCATCATCTTCAATGACAGCTCCGGGCCTCAACTCCATAAATTCCTTATACCAATGATCTTTCCCAAAAGTAGCAACTAATGCATCTAAGGTCGTTGGGGTTGTTTCTCGAAGATTGAGTTCCCGGGTCAGCAGCTCGATATCCGCAGGTTGGATGTCCTGCATGGCGATCTCGAGGTTGAAATCCGGTGTCTGGCCGCGGATTTGAGCCCCTTGCCCCAATCCCACCACCCGCAGCCGGCTGGGGAACTTGGTTCTCAAGCCGATCACCCGCTCACCCGTATCTGATGCCATACTATCGAATCCATATTCATCGTGCATGTCAAAGACCAACACCGAGGCCCGATTGTATTTGATCAAACCGGCCAGCACAATACGGGTGAGGAACGACTTGCCGGTACCGGTAGCCCCAAACACGCCGGACGACCGCAGTACAAACTTTTCCAGATTAATGCAAACCGGATGAGCCTGTTCACGAGTGTAGCCGATCACAAAATTACCTTCTTTACCAACTTCGCCGAATATCTCGGCAATATCCCCCGGATTTGCCATGCGCACGCTGGCATGGTGCGGTGGAATGGTCTTGACTGGCCGGGGCCGCGGTTGAGGGCGGGCACCTGTATCGATTTCAGCCCGCCAGGTTTGATATTCCTGGCTGCTTAATTCGGGTCCTCGCTCCAGCATCATAGCCGGTAAAACCTCTAAATTTGTGTATAAGGTCTGTCCATGCAGCAGCTTGGCCAGCTCGGCAGGCAGGCGCGCCTCGCTTTGCTCATCAGCAAATCGTGGATCGGTGGATCCCAGGCGTAAGTCCGTCACCAGACCGTAAAACAGCCATTCATCGCTCTCGATCACCGCGAAGGCGCCTTCCTGGACTTGGTTCGACGGCACTGTCAGGCGGACACTCAGGTTTTCCTTAAGACCACCCCCGACAACATAACCAATGTATTCTGTCATGATCTCACCCCATCCCAGGTTTCGGGTATCGCGTCACCGAGTGTGCTGATCACGCTCATCAAGGTCGCGTAATCATCCCGCAGCAGGACAATTAACTCTTGTGTGGCCTCCAAAGCCCAGTTTTCATTTCCCGCCTTTGCCTGCACATCCTGAACCTGGTTCAAGTGTGCTGCCAGCAGATCGCCAATTGGCAGATCGTTTGCACGCAAGATGTGGCGGAAATACCCGAATCGTCCTGCGGAGGTAAAGTTGCGCAGCTCTTCATCATCACACAAATAGATCGCATCCAGACTGAGCGCGGGTCGGGGCGGCAGCAGGTGGAATACCTGCTCATCTTGCTGGTAGCCCACCGCTAAAACACTCATCTCGATGGGCACATTGCGATTTACGCGGTTATCAGCGATCACGGCTTCATCGATCCCTTCCGCTGTTACCAGCTGGCGCACCAAGCCATCATCGTCGATATGGATGTCATATATCAGACCATATATCTGGTAACCAGCCTCTAATGGTACCCGCACTAAGGCACCAAAAGATGGAGCGTCTAATTGGGATACCCGGCAGCCGACTACAAAACCGGTTGTCCCGGCTCGCAGCAAACGGCCAATTTCAATTGTCGTCATCATTCATACCTCGCTCTACCACCAGCTTGCTTGGCAGATTGTTTTGAAGAACGTGCACCGACTGTCAACCCTCGTTCGCGCAGCTCCTGGGCGATCATCAGAGTTACCTGCTCTTTTTCCTGCAATTTGACTACAGCTGTTTCGTGGGCACGATGCAGCAGGTATGGGTAAGGGCGCACTCCCATCACGCGGCACTGATCGATCAGCGCCGCATGCAAGATATCCAAGCTTTCTGGATTTTCTACGACCCAGGCTGGGATGTCGACGCGCGCCAGGTATGGGCGTCCAGGCTGACCAACGTTGAGATAGAAGAAGTGCAGCGCTAAGGGACCCTTGTAGCTTTTCGCTGATTGTGACTGCAAAGCGAACACTGGCGAACGTTCCCCCGACTCTAAGAAGTCTCGATACAAAGCGATATCCGTCACCCCGCGCAAGGGATGAAGATTCTTTATTTTTTCCAACTTCGCCTGCGGAGTCATTGCCACCTCCAGGGTTCGTACAACCAGGTTGGCGCTGGGTTTATCCACGTAACCAGCAGTGATTGCACCTAAGCTAGCGAGCTTGGATAACGACAGCATGTAAGCTTCATGCACTCCTGCATTTTCAGCGACATCCTGGCTGCCACCAGCCACTCCGATCCAAAGCTCCATCGGTCCATCGGTGAAGGTCACCACCGGAGGCGGGGCCTCTTGCGCTAGTTCCGCCAGGATCGTGCGCTCATTCAGATCGCGCATCAGCGCCAGATTGGCCTCGGTGATCGTTCCAGTGGTTGAATAAAGCTGCTCGTCATAAAGTAATTGACTGGTAATGGTAGTGACAGGTGCATCGGAAGAACCCTGGCGCAGCTGAATCGCGCCGAC
>JAUWLJ010000226.1 GCA_030613705.1 Chloroflexota bacterium | reverse complement strand
CTGATACTGGAAATCCCCTTCCACAACCCATTTTGGGTCATAGAGGATACCCGCAGACTCCAACGCCTGCCGGTAGCCATCGACCCGCTCGCTGCTCGAGAGTAATCCAGTTGGACCTGCGATACAGGCTATGGCTCTGTGGTTGAGGTCGATCAGGTGGCGAGTTGCCAACCAACCGCCGTGTTGGTTATCCGCCAGGACCTCATCGACTTGAACATCAGGTACGTGGCGATCGACTAGAACCAAAGGAACACGGCGCGCTTGCAATTTATGGATATTGTCAGCGCTGAGTCCGGCAGCGACGAATATGATTCCGTCAACCTGTTTTTCAACCAGGACGTTGGTGTAATGATGCTCTTTTTCAAGATCATTGTCAGAATTGCAGAGGATGACACTGTAACCCTGAGCAAAACTTGTATCTTCGATTCCGCGGACAACTTCAGCAAAATAGGGGTTGGCATTGTCAGGCAAAATGATACCGATGGTATGGGTTACCCCCCGGCGCAGGCTGCGTGCCAGTACGTTTGGCTGGTAGCCCAACGTCTGCATGGCTTCTTCCACCCGGCGGCGTGTGTCTGGGCTGACCGTCCGGGTATTATTGATCACGTGAGAGACAGTGGTGACAGAAACTCCTGCTCGTTCTGCCACTTCGCGCATGGTGACGATTGTTCACCTCGGCTGTAGATTCTCTGCAAACGATTGCGCAAACGATTGCGCAGCCATCCTAGCATACCAATTTTTCCCTCGAATGTCAAGTATTTGTGATTATTTGCACACTCTCTGACGATATCGACTGGGTTAGTCTATAATATGGGCACAATCTTTGACCCCCAATAGTGATGTAAGATTTAATGTTTTGTAAGCGTCATAATATAAGGGAATGCAAGTTTATCTTTATAGATCAAGATTAAAAGATGATCGAGAATTATCATAAATAAATATCAGGAGAGACAAATGAGCGAATTAACGAAATTCCGCGCCTCGAAAGATGATTTCCTGGCCAAAGACCACCACAGCCCCCTGACACACGAACAGAGACATGATTTCGATGGGCTGGAGTATTACCCGGAGAATACAGACTTGCGTTTGGAACTCGAGGTAGAGGAATTCCCGACGAAGGATGTGATCGAGATGCAAACTTCCACCGGTGATGTGCAGAAACACAACCGTTATGGGAAGATCCACTTCGAAGTCGAAGGTGAAGAGGTTGAGTTAACGCTATATAAAGATCCCCATGGTTACTTCCTTCCTTTTACTGACGCGCTGGCGGGTAAAGAGACTTACGGCGCAGGTCGTTATTTAGAGCCCCAAGCGCTCTTAGGTGGTAAGGTGCTGGTAGATTTTAACTACGCTTACAACCCTTACTGTGCCTACAACGATCTGTATTCCTGCCCTTTAACCCCCTGGGAGAATCGGCTGAAAGTGTCCATCGCAGCCGGTGAGAAGCTGCCATCTGGGAAATGGGCAAAACTGGAAGCCTATACAGTGAAATAATCTGATGAAAATGGAATTCCGGGAAGACGTGATCTAGTGTCCCGGAGAGGTGCCATTACCCACAATTGTTGAGAAATCAGTGTGTTCCAAAACACGGAGGTTTTCGTAGAAGTCAATTATGAAGTTATCTACGAGGCAGCTACTCGAGGATCATAATAACTTCTTCGATTTCTTGACCGCGTGCATTGGCGAAGCCCTGATCGTGACCAGAAACCACGAAGCCACATTTTTTTAACACCCGGATCGAAGCGATATTGTCTTTCGCCGCCCGGGCATGGAGAGGGCGCTCTTCCAGTTCAGCTAAGAACTCAGAGAGCGCCTTTGTCGCTATGCCCTTCCCCCAAAACTCTTTTCCCAGCCAGTAGCTGACTTCTCGTTCACCAAACTGTATATAGCTCAATATGGAACCAGCCACTTGCCCTTCAAAAAGGATGGTCTTGATGGGGATAGTCTCGTCTGCCAATATTTTCGTCCAGTGCGCGTCAAAAGATTCCCTGTCCGTTGGATCCTTACGGGTGAATGCAGCCATGTAGTTGGCTGTTGAGTCCAGCTGCTGCTCGAAGAATATTGGCAGGTCACTATTTTTAACTTCCCGCAGCAGGATCAATGGGGTTTCTTGCTCTAAACCTTGCGCGCCTTGCGTCATTTCTTTCTCCGCAACAAACTTGTTTGATTAGGGTGGGTTCTCCATGATCTCACCCCAATTTGAAGTATTATACAATCAGCTATAATACCTGAATTGGGTAAATTCCATTTCGCGTCTAATCAACTCGCTGTGTGCAGCTGAATATGGAGTTTATCACTGCAAGAGAGCAAATTCTGATGTATGATAGTCCAAATTGAATAACCTGTTCACGACCACCCATAATTAGAGGTAACTTTTGGTTTAACGATCCCTGCTATCAAGGAAGAAATTGTCTCCGATCCCATATCTACAAGAAGAGTCATCAATGATGCGCAGCATGCTTTTGATTTGGTCGCTAATACAGATTATCTTGGCGAAAAAGGGATCATTTTGCAGGAAACGAATTCTTCGATTTGAAGATCGGTGTGGCTGGAGAAATCTCAAAAATTTTTCAATTTACCGGAAGAAGCTCGCCACCATCGGCGAGTTTGGTAAACTTGAGAGTAAAAGTCTTAATTCCTAGATTGTTGAATGCAATCGAGATAACCTGGTGTTCTTCGTACCAGATATGGAAACTGCAATCAAATTTTGAGGAGATGAACAATCAAATGGCTGACCATCGATCCCCTGTGAAAGTTGCCGTGGTGCAGGCAGCACCAGTTCTATTTGATCGCCAATCTACGGTTGAAAAGGTGTGCCAGTTAATTCACGAGGCATCCGCGAATGATGCTCAGTTAGTGCTCTTGCCAGAGGCTTTCATCCCTGCTTATCCGCGTGGCTTAAGTTTTGGCATGGTAGTCGGCAGCCGGACACCTGAAGGGCGTGAACTTTGGCAAAAGTATTGGGAGAACGCGGTGGATATACCCAGCCCGGCAACAGAGGCACTGAGTGAGGTAGTTCGTGAGACTGGTGTCTACTTGGCGATCGGTGTCATCGAGCGTGATACTCAATTTAGTGGTGGCACTCTGTACTGTACTCTTCTTTATTTCGGTCCCGATGGTGATATCATCGGCAAACACCGCAAACTAAAACCCACTGGCTCTGAAAGGTTGATTTGGGGGGAAGGTGATGGCAGCACCTTGACCGTGCTCTCAACCCAGCTGGGAAATATTGGGGGTTTAATTTGTTGGGAAAATTACATGCCATTGGCGCGCATGTCAATGTACAGTAAAGGTGTGGAGCTTTACTTGGCCCCAACCGCGGATGAACGCGATACCTGGCAGGCAACAATGCGCCATATCGCCTGTGAAGGGCGCTGCTTTGTTTTGGGATGCAACCAATTCGTAACCAAAGATATGTATCCAGACAATCTGCAGGGTCATCCTGAATTGATCGATCTGCCGGAAGTAATGTGTCGGGGGGGAAGCGTGATTATCTCGCCACTTGGTGAGGTCATTGCTGGCCCGCTCTATGATGAGGAGGGTATTCTATATGCCGAACTTGATTTAAACGAGATTGTCAGAGCAAAAGTTGATTTTGATGTGGTGGGTCATTATGCGCGACCCGATGTTTTTCAATTGATTGTCAACGAACAGGCAGCATTACCTGTAAAATACAACCTCCATGACTCTGAGAATGTATGACAGAGTAATTCCTGGCAAATGAGATAGATTGTGAACCCAAAAATTAATCCTTCTGACACTGCCTTATTGATTATAGATGTACAACGGGGTCTATTTTCCAGACCTACGCCAGTTTACAAAGCTGAGATATTACTTGGGAACATCAACACACTTAAAGAACGATTTACCCAGGCAGGAGCAGCAGTGTTTATTATCCAACATTCAAATCAGAAAATGCTGTTGGAAGGATCAAGTAATTGGCAGTTTCATCCTGAATTGAGCATATCGAACAGCGATATCATCATACCGAAAACTCACGGTAATGCGTTCAAAGATACCTCTATCAAAGAAGAACTTGATTCACGGGGGATTCGCAACATCGTAATCACAGGCCTGGTGACCAACGGATGCGTGAAGGCAACCGTTATCGGTGGTCAAGAGTTGGGATATCGAGTTGTTTTAGTTGCAGATGGTCACAGCAGCTACATCAAGGGAGCGGAAAAGCTGATCAGGGATTGGAACCGCAAGCTGAACAAGCATTATGTTGATCTTTATCCAACTTCAGAAATTTCGCTTAGCAATGGGGTTTAAGCCCAACTATTCCGTCTGCCTGTTCATTCATCGCGAGCAACATTCCTTGAGGAGAAGAGAGATCAACAGATCATGGACCTTGAATCTAAACTGATCGCGGAAGTTCTCGAAGTTGAGAGTTTATGGGTTGCAGCTCACCGCAACTTGGATCTGGAAATTCTCAGGTATATTCTTTCAGACGATTACCGACAAATTCAATCTGATGGAACAGTTATTGGGAAGGGTGATCTATTAAATTCTTATCGCTCAGGATTTCGCAGGT
>JAUWLJ010000190.1 GCA_030613705.1 Chloroflexota bacterium | reverse complement strand
TACGATGGAAGTAATGGAAGATCATGTGCATGTATTTCTCTCTGCACCGCGGCGATACTCGCCAGCCCGGGTCATGCAAATCATGAAGAGCATCTCTGCCAGAGAGATATTTGCACGATTTCCATGGCTGCGACGATCTTTACTTGTTTCCGCAAATCCCGATTAGGAGATAAAATATTATATAGGTGCTATTGATTGAAATCATCTTGTTCACTCATCAAGGGCGATGCTGAAAGGGTTGTACGATTATGGATTATTCTATGCCTCTAACTAGTTCTCGAAACCCATCTCTTTACCAGATCAATACCCGGGTGTGGTTGCGGTCTTTATCCGAGCGATATGGTCATCCGATCACCCTTGCTCAGGTGCCAGATGAAGAGTTTGAGCGGTTTGCCAGCCTTGGATTTGAGTGGATCTGGCTGTTGGGCGTTTGGCGGACAGGTGATCTTGGGCGACGAATCGCCAGGGAACTGCCCGAATTGCGCCGAGTTTACTTTGAAACACTTCCGGATTATCAGGAAGCAGACATTTGCAGCTCACCCTTTGCGATAACTGCTTACTCTGTAAACCCAGATTTGGGAGGTGATCATGGATTAGCTCTTTTTCGGGAGCGGCTCCAGGAACGCGGCTTGCAGCTTTTGCTCGATTTTATCCCCAACCACACTGCGCGTGACCATCCCTGGCTAACGCTGCATCCAGATTACTATGTCCAGGGGAGCGATGATCAGCTCTTAGGCCAGCCATTTAATTATGATCGTACCCCCAATGGTGATAGGGTTATCGCCTACGGACGTGACCCATACTTTCACGGGTGGTCTGACACCTTCCAATTGAATTATGGCAATCCCCAGCTGCAGCCTGCCATGCAGGAAGAATTAATCAAGATCGCCGATTTATGTGATGGAGTACGCTGCGACATGGCTATGTTGATCCTGCCGGAAGTCTTTAAAAATACGTGGGGAATCGAGATGCAGCCATTTTGGCCAGAAGCGATTGCGCGCATACGCAAGCTATACACGGATTTCACCTTCATCGCTGAAGTATATTGGGATTTAGAGTGGACTCTCCAAGGGCAAGGCTTTGATTATACCTATGATAAACGTCTATATGATCGCCTGCACGAGCAGGAGGCCCGCCCCGTGCGTGAGCACCTTCTCGCAGAGTTGGAATTTCAAAGCCATTCAGTTCGCTTTCTGGAAAACCATGATGAACCGCGTGCCTCCGTTTCATTTCCTGCCCAGGTTCATCAAGCTGCCGCGCTGATCACCTATTTGACACCTGGATTGAGGTTTTTCCACCAGGGTCAGCTGCAAGGATACCAGGCGCGAATCCCCATGCAGCTCTGCCGGGCACCAAAAGAGTACCAAGATCCGCAAATTGCGAAACTTTATGCTCAATTATTGGAGCTCCTGCAGCTGCCTATCCTCCAGGATGGAAACTGGCAGCTCTTGGAATGTCTCCCAGCCTGGCAGAGCAATTGGACCTGGGACAATTATGTGGCATTCTCCTGGCATGATAATGAAGATAGATATTTCCTGGTCGTGGTAAATTATTCACCCCATCAAAGCCAGTGTTATGTACGCTTGTCTTTGGGCGATCTTGCTGGCAAGCAGGTTCAATTCCAGGATAAGATGAGTGAGGCAGAATACATTCGCAGAGGGGATGATTTACAACAGATAGGTCTTTACCTCAATATGCCAGCTTGGGGCACACACGTATTCGAGGTCCGAATGACATGACCGCGGTTCACGATGATATCAAGATCGATCAGATAATCCGATCAAAACGCAAGACAATCTCATTGGAAGTGAAACGTGATGGCAGCTTGATCGTACGTGCTCCAATAATTACTCCGCGCGGTCAAATCGAAGAGCTGGTCGAATCGAAAGAACGTTGGATCAGAAAAAAACAGGAATTGCTAAAACAACGGTCACTTGAGGTGCCAGCAAAAAAATTCTTCCCTGGTGAGCAATTTCTGTATCTAGGACAGCCTTACACACTTGAGGTGGTTAATGAACAGGCAGACTCCCTTGTCTTGAAGGATAAATTCTATCTGACAGCGAATTCCCAGAATAACGCGCAGATTATCTTCACGAACTGGTATCGGAAGCATGCTGCCCTGGTCATAAAGGAACTCGTTGTGAACAGGGCTCAAGAAAACGGTTTTGCATATGCCCGGATCGGGATCACTAGCGCCAGAACCCGTTGGGGTTCTTGTGGGCCAAAAGGCTCGCTCAACTTTACCTGGCGGTTAATCATGGCACCCAGAGAAGTTATTGATTACGTCGTGGTTCACGAATTAGTCCATCTGCAGGTTAGAAACCATTCGAAAGCGTTTTGGGGTGAGGTCAGCAATCTGATGCCTGAATATCTAGATCACCGGGCATGGTTGAGGGAAAATGGACATCAGTTGACATTAGATTGAAGAGTTAATAATTGGCTACCTTGATATTCCAAATAGATTTTCTCCCAGATAAATGGGGCTGGGATATAATTTCACAGTTTGATGGTTGATCAATATATCACAAACACATTCATGCTGCATAGAAATAATTGGAGGAGCAAACGTGGAAGAGGCAATCATCGCAGATCAATTGACATTTGCTTATGATCAATTGACCGCTGTTGACCATGTAGATTTTAAAGTAAAAGAGGGGGAGATACTCAGTTTTCTAGGCCCGAATGGAGCCGGTAAAACTACTACCGTGAAAATGCTGACCGGGCAGCTGCGACCCAAAGAAGGCAAGGCAGTTCTGCTGGGCATGGATGTGGTTCAAGAGACCGAAAGGGTACAGGCGCAGATTGGAGTTTGTTTTGAAGATCCCAATTTATATGAACAAATGAGTGCTGAAGAAAACTTGAACCTGTTTGCTAAGCTTTTTGGGGTTAAGGATTTTGATGCAGCTGCCCTGCTGGTACGCGTTGGGCTCGATGGACGTGGAAAAGATCGTGTTGAAACATATTCCAAAGGGTTGAAACAACGCTTGATGGTCGCACGTTCTTTGGTCAACCGACCGCGCATCCTTTTCTTGGATGAACCTACAGAGGGATTAGATCCAGTTTCCTCGGAGACCATCCGCAATGTGATCCTCGAGGAACGTGAGCGAGGTGCAACGGTATTCCTGACTACACACGATATGGTCGAGGCAGATAAGCTGTCCGACCGGGTCGCTTTCATCGATCATGGAGAGATCGTGGCCTTAGATACGCCTCATAATCTCAAGCAGCTGTATGGCAAGCGGGCGATTAAAGCAGAGGTAGCCAGAGCTGATGGGAGACTGGAAATTAAGGAGATTATCCTTGACAATCCCGAAACAGCAGAAGCAATCCAGGAGCTCTTTACTCAAGAGCAGGTAGTTACCATCCATAGTGAGGAAGCAACTCTGGAAGATATCTTCATACGCATCACCGGACGGGGGTTGGCAGGATGAGCTGGCAAACTATTCGGGCGTTGGTCGCAAAAGACCTGACGCTGTTCTTCAGAAACCGATTTTTTGCATTTATCACCGTAGCCGCATTGCTGGCATATATCGTCATTTACTTCCTTATGCCTGATAATGTGGATGAGACCCTCAGGATTGGGTTTTATGTGAATGAACTGCCGCCCGCCATTACCGATCTCTTAGCGGGTGAAGGATTGGAGGTCTATTACGCAGATTCGGAGCAGGACCTTAAAGATGCAGTATTAAATGCGGAAGTGACTGCCGGGTATGCATTTCCTGATAAATTTATGGAATCGCTGGTTAACGAAGAGAATCCAGTCATCGAAGTTTACTTCCCAGCTGATCTTCCCCAGGAAGCAAAGGACATTTACATTTTATTACTGAAGGAATTATCCTTCACCATGGTCGGTCAACCGCTGAATATCGAATTTAGTGAAGAGATCATCGGGGTTGATTTGGTTGGACAGCAAATACCCCTCAGGGATCGTATGCTGCCGATGATCGCGGTATTCATCTTGATGATCGAGACGATGGGATTGGCTAGCTTGCTTAGCAGCGAGATCGAGGCAAGAACTCTTCAAGCCCTGCTGATCACTCCCTTAACAGTCCGCAGCCTGTTTATAGGCAAGGGAATTACAGGTGTGGGAATGGCCTTTGTCCAGGCACTAATATTGGTTGCAATTACAGGTGGATTAAACAACCAGCCGGTGATTGTCTTGATCGCATTGCTGTTTGGAGCCATGCTGGCTACCGGCATCGGTTTCTTGCTGGCATCTGCTGGGCGGGATTTGATGGGCATCTTAGCCTGGGGAGTACTGGCGATTCTCGTCCTGAGCCTGCCAGCATTTGGGATAATCTTCCCTGGGACGATCAGTAATTGGGTCAGGGCTGTTCCTTCATATTACCTGGTCGATACGATTAACCGGGCGCT
The DNA here is from genome assembly GCA_030613705.1 of Chloroflexota bacterium. GTDB lineage: Bacteria > Chloroflexota > Anaerolineae > Anaerolineales > UBA4823 > PFL25. The sequence goes on along the minus strand of JAUWLJ010000190.1, from coordinate 836 downwards.
CAATTATGGGATCAGCAATAGTTTGGCTTTTTACAACCTGGCAATTCTCCTGGTGATCGATGTGATAATTTTGTGGTTGGGTGTAGTTGCCTTGAGGAGGAAGATGGCATGAACATCCGCAGAGTTTATGTCTTATTGGGGAAAGAGTTTCGTTATAGTTCGAAGAATTTTATTTTCGTCTTCGCGATTGTGATCCCCATTGTCTTGTCACTGGTTGTCACTCTTTTATTTGGTTCCTTATTCTCTAGTAAGCCCAAGTTGGGTATCAATGACCAGGGTGATTCGGAATTGGCAGCGATGCTGACTAATACAGAATCACTTTTTTCGAAAGAATATTCTTCTGACGATGAATTAAGGGCAGCTGTGGAACGCGGCGCGGTTGATTTTGGACTTGTCATCCCGCAGCAGTTTGACACCAGCCTCAAGAGCGGCGATGAAGCTCAGCTGAGTGGATATGTGTGGGGAGAAAGCTTGTTAAAAAACAGAGCTGCGATCGCCACAAGCCTGGTTGTGCTGGTAAGGGAAATGGTCGGCCAGGAGGTGCCGGTAGAGATCATCTCTATTTCTCTCGGAGATTGAGAGGACATTCCCTGGGAGAAGCGTATCTTCCCCTTCATCGTATTCATGGCGATCTTTCTTGGAGGTTCTATGGTTCCGGCGACCTCTCTGGTGGATGAGAAGCAAAAAAGGACTCTTAAAGCATTAGTGATTACTCCGACAACTCTTGGGGATGTTTTTACCTCGAAGGGTTTGTTTGGTTTTTTGGTAAGCATGCTGGTGGCTGTGATGATCCTTTTCTTAAACCGGGCATTCGGTAATCAACCTTATTTATTGGT
>JAUWLJ010000144.1 GCA_030613705.1 Chloroflexota bacterium | reverse complement strand
AATTCTTCCGCCACCTGCCTTGGAGAATGTCCTTTCAGGTTGAAGGCGAAGGTCGGCACGCGCTCATCGAGCCGATCAAGGTCTCGCAATCCGTAGATCTTCACTCCCGGGGTCTCCTCCAGCACTTCCAGCAAAGCGCGGCTGAGTCTGGTTTCGTAAGCTTTGATTGCACCCAAAGCCTGTTTTAGTCGCAGTTTCCGGTTTGAAGATCCACCAGCAACTACCTGGGAGCTGTAATTCTCACCGATCCACTCGAAGTATTCCAGGACACCCAACACGCCAGCCATGCCTTCGTGGTTTTGCGTTCCGGTCTCAAATTTTCCCGGTGGGAGGGATGAGGCTGGGCGGACTTTGTAAGCTTTAAGCTGCTCCAATAATTCATAACGCCCGTAAAGAATACCGACGTGCGGTCCAAAGAACTTATTCTGTGGGACACAATAATGGTAAAAACATCACCCTTGGGGCAAGGTTGGTCATTAAACCAAGTGGATCCAAGGGGAATAAGTTATTGTTGGGGGGATTCTAATTATCGGAGTAGAAATTTAAAAATTATCCTTTAATTATTCAGAGCGAACATGATCTATATTCTGAATAATAATAGCTTCAAGAATTGATGGATAAACACCGAAAAGAGAGGGGATAGTTAGGAAAATACCCGAAACGATATTCGGGCACTGTTTTGTTATTTTTTTGTATAGACGTGAATTTAATTCTCCCATGATCAGTCACTTGCAAGTAATTTCGTAACAATTACTCTCTTGAGGCAATATCGTGTTTTAAATCTTGTGCGACATCAAGCCGAAATTCGCCTATTTGATCACATCATCAAGGTTTAATAATCCAAACGTATGCATTTTTAAAATCACGTTAAGAAATTGGTCTAAAATGTACAAACTTAGAGTAAAATTTCGATAAGATGAAATCTATCTTCGATGTTCACAGCCTGCCAGCCCAGATGATCCTGAGCTTTATCGGCGTAGTCATCCTGACCGCAGCGGCTGTGGGAATACCCGCTCTTTGGTTGATCCGTGAACAACTAGATCGTCAGGCCTGGTCGCAAGTTGACCAGGGTCAACGTGCCGCGCTAGCCCTCTATGAGGCAAAACAAAGCGAAGTGGCAAGCCTGGCAATCCTGACCGCTCAACGTCCAACACTACGAGAGTTGTTATTTCAAAAAAATGGGCTGGAGCTGGAAGATTACCTGGAGACTCTGAGGGCAGGCGCAGGTCTTGACCTGGTAGCTGTGTGCGAAGCAACCGACACTACCATTGCTTCTACGGAACCATCCCTAGCCACAAATCCCTGCCAATCCTGGAGACTCGATGGATTTCAGATCCATTCCACAGAATCCCTCCCCCAGGTCTGGCTTACTGCCACCTATCCAGTCGAAGGCGAAGGGACCGATAAATGGGATATACTGGTCGGCATGGTATTGGACGACGATTTCGTCACCCTTATGCGTCACCAGACCGGGTTGGAAAATACAATAAGGACAGACGGCCAACCTGTGGCAACCAGCTTTGCCGGGGGTATTGAGCAGCGAGGAGCCATCTCCCCTTACGAGGTACCTTCCAATGTCACCGAAGACGCTATTTACACCACGTTCGAGCTAGCAGGCCAACCCTACTACTCCGCTCAATCCCCGCTTGATAAAACTGGTATCGAAGTAGAGGTGGCATTGAGCGTAGCGGAGATCACCGCGACACAACAGCGCCTGATGTTGATTCTAGCCAGCAGCATTCTAGCTGTGGCAGCCATGGTTTCTATCCTTGGGGTTCTCTTGGCCCGCCGCATCAGCCAACCACTGGTGCGCTTGGCAGACACCGCCAGGGAATTCAGTAAAGGAGACCTTAGCACGCCGGTAGAGGTAGATGCGCAAGTACGGGAGGTGCAGCAGGTCGCGGGCGCATTAGAAGGCGCCAGGATTGATTTGAATCGCACACTGACCAATCTAGAGAGGGAAAAGGCCTGGGTCAATCACCTGCTGGATTCGATTGTTGAAGGCATCGTGACCCTGGATCATCAGGGGCGTATCAGTTTTTTCAGCAAGGGTGCGGAACAAATTACCGGCTGGAGCAGGGACGAAGTTTTGGATCGCTCATTCGACCAGGTGTTTCGGCTGGTTGAAACAGAGACACCCTCCAGTGATTGGATCCCCGCACCCGGTGCGCGTAAAAAAATGATAGTCGAATTATCTGGAGAGCGTCAGGCCGTCCTCTCCTTTACCGGGGCGCGGCTGGCCACTGCCGAAGCTGGTGATACCCTGGTTGCTTTAGTTTTTCGAGATATCAGCGAAGAAGAAATAATCCGGCGTATTTTAGGGGATTTTCTGGCAAACATCACTCACGAGTTTCGAACCCCACTCTCTGCCGCAGCCGCCTCTACCGAGCTATTGATGGATCAGGCGCAAGATTTGAGCTCCGCTGAACTGCAAGAGCTGCTCACCTCCCTCCACCTGGGCATTCTTGGTTTGCAGACGCTGGTGGACAATTTACTTGAGAGTGCCAGCATTGAAGCAGGGCGCTTCTGGATCTCGCCTCACCTATCAGATTTAGGTAAAATCATTGCCGAGGTAGTCCAGGTTATGCATCCTTTGCTGGAAAAGTATGATCAGCGCCTGATTGTAGAACTACCCGCGGACATTCCAGTAGTCTATGCCGATGAGCGGCGAATCGTGCAAGTTCTAGTGAACCTGTTGTCCAATGCCAGCAAATATGGTCCTACTGAGGCTGAAATCACGATCAGTGCGATAGTCAACCAGAACTGGGTCAAGGTTCAAGTAGCCGACCGGGGTTCAGGAATCCCACATGACCGGCAGAGCCAGGTTTTCCGCCGGTTCATGTATCCGGGTCAATTAGACGAAAGCGCAAAAGCTGGAGCTGGATTAGGCCTCTCGGTTGTGAAAGCGGTCGTCGAAGCGCATGGCGGCCAGGTAGGAGTAGAAAACCGCCCAGGTGGCGGCTCCATCTTTTGGTTTACATTGCCTAAAGGTGATGAAGAATGAAAGCCTTAGTTGTAGATGATGATAGAGTACTGGCTGACGTAGTGGCATTTACGCTGCGCAGGGAAGGGTTCGATATCATCCTGGCATATGACGGAGCTACGGCATTAGAACGTTGGGCTGAGCACGAACCAGACCTCATTGTTCTAGATGTAAACATGCCTAAAGTAGATGGCTTCACCGTTTGCCAGCGCATCCGAGAGAAAACCAATACACCCATTATTTTGCTCACCGTACGGGGAGAGGAGGACGACATTGTCTATGGTCTGGACCTCGGTGCCGATGATTATATAGTCAAACCTTTCAGTCCCAGGCAACTTGTGGCCAGGGTAAATGCAGTGCTGCGTCGCGCGGGACAGACAATATCCTCTCCGGTGTTTAAAGTCGATGATTTGAGGTTTGATCCCCGCCAACGCAAAGTGATCATCGCCGAGGGAGAACCCATCTCACTCACTCCGCTCGAGAACCGCCTCCTCGAATATCTAATGCTCAACGCCGGGCAGGTCTTGACCACGGATGCGATCATCGATTATGTGTGGGGGCCAGGTGGTGGAGACCGGGATATGCTCCGCCAATTGGTACGCCGGCTGCGCAGCAAGATAGAACCAGACCCGGCCGATCCTTCCTACATCAGCACAATCCCTGGATTAGGTTATGGGTTAATAAAAAACCACACGTAATACAGCTGGTGAAATCCCTGATATCCAGTGGTCTGGAGAGATGCAGAACAATCTCTCCAGACCACTTTTTTGTCACACAACTGTCACAATATCGTCACGAGCTTTATCATCTAAATTTGTTAAACTTGCATAGACAACTTCAATGTTTTTCGGATTAATGTTTTCACTGGCGCTTTAACCCGTGAAAGCTGTCTATGCATATATGGAGGTGGTTGATGTCACCAATCGATTTAAAAAACTGTGTCACGGCAGGACCTCAGTCAGCCCTGGAGCGGAAGTACCTTGAAGAATATCTGCAAAGCAAAGGGTATCGCCTGGAAGAGATACAGGAGCTGCCCAAAGAAGAAGCAAAACGCTTGATGACAGAGGCCTGTACCTATGCCTCTTTTAAGCTGGCTGAATTAGAGTCAAGGGCTAAATTCCGGAAAAAAATTCATTACACATGAAAAATCGAGAGACACAATACCTGGACTTTAACAGGCTGGAAGCAATCTCTAAATTGGCTGGATTATTACCGCCTGATCTGGCTTGTCGTTACCATGCGCTTCCCGTGGCTGAAGATGGGGAGCGAATCACAGTGGCAATGGCCGACCCCGGCGACAAGGATGCTCGGGAAGCAATTATGGCTGTCTTGGGGCCTTCCGCCTGTTTTGTGCGAGCAGACGCTCAAGTTATTGACAGCTTATTGGCTAAGTTCTGGGAAAAGGCGAGCAACCCAACCTCGGAGTTGTTACTCTGGGCGTCCACCAGTGCATTCGCAGACGAGATCGATGCCTATGCCGAGGATCTGGCTACCCTATTGGGCGCTCACCTCAGCCGCTTCGAGACTCCAAAAACGGGCAACGAGGCGTACAGAGTGCTTGCCTCTGAGGTCAAGCGCACCAAAGCAGATATCGTCATCCTTGGGTCAAATGAGCAAACCACTCTCAATAGACTGTTAGAAGTCAGGCCAGAATATACACTGGCGGACCGGTTGTCGACCTCACTCTTGGTAGTCCGACAGCCATGCTGGCCAATTATAAATGTTTTGCTTGTCCTAAGAAATGAAGGAAAAGAAGAAACAGCCGTAGATTGGACTGTACGTTTCGCTCAACCAAGCTGCGCTGATGTCACGGTCTTACCCCTAACAATACCGGCGCCGGCGATGTGCGACCAGGATCCCCGCTTGAGCTACAGCATAGACACTTTACTTACCTCCGATAGTAAATTGGGAAAAAAACTACGTTTTGTGGCGCAGCGATTAGTGGACTCAGAAATAAATGGTACTTTGCGACTACGTGAGGAACCACCCATCTGGCAAATCCGCTTCGAACTGCTTGAAAAAGACTACGATCTGATCGTGATCGACTGCAAACCTCGCAACCGTCTATATCGCTGGGTGCTGGGCGAACTGGTCAATCCCTTACTTAGCCGTACCGATATTCCTGTATTGATCACCAAAACAGGTCGATCCCAATAGGTTTTAAGATGAACCTCGAAATCATTGTACCTGTTATGCTATTGGCTTTCGCTTGCGAGCTTGTCGAGTCCACATTAGGGATGGGCTATGGCACCACGCTGACTCCCGTATTACTGGCATTCGGATACGAACCGATAGAGATTATCCCTGCGGTGTTGTTCTCGGAGTTTATCACTGGGGTATCGGCTGGGTTTTTTCATCATGAGTTTGGCAACGTAGATTTGCGTCCTGGCACTCGAGATTTCAAAGTCGCGGCCGTATTGACCACACTAAGCACACTAGGCGTGATCTTGGCTGTTTTTGTCGCTGTCAACATTCCATCATGGGTGGTGAAGCTTTATATCGGCACCATAGTACTTTGCCTGGGATTGTTGCTCTTAAAGCAAAAAGAGCGGGAGATGCCTTTCTCTTGGCGACGGATTGGTGGTCTCGGCTTCCTCGCTGCATTTAATAAGGGTATGAGTGGTGGTGGTTATGGGCCTGTCGTAACAAGTGGGCAGGTGCTTTCAGGCATAAGAGGCCGTAACGCAGTCGGCATCGCCTCCTTAGCAGAGGGAATTACAAGCGTTGTGGGTGTTGTGGTTTTTTTATCGAGCGGTACACCGATTCCCTGGCAGTTGGCGCCTTCTCTTCTGCTCGGAGCAATAGCGTCGGTCCCAATATCCGCTTACGTTGTCAGCCGGATACCGGTAGGGCGTTTGACTCTCTTGATCGGTGGCTTGTCTACAACTCTTGGGGGTTACACACTCCTGCGGTTAATTTTTTAAAAAGTAATCTGACATGAATCAGATAAAAGCCCTTCTCTCGATAAAAACAAGTCGACATCTCCAGGCAACCGTGATTCTGGTGACGT
>JAUWLJ010000003.1 GCA_030613705.1 Chloroflexota bacterium | reverse complement strand
CCCATGTTTCAGGAACAAGGCGAACATTGGACATTCTTAGGTATATTACCTCCACTTGAATGGTCAGTGTTTTTCCATGAAGCAGAAGTCACTGTGTTACCAAGTATCAACAGCACCGAATCCTATGGCATGGTGCAGGTCGAATCAATGACCTGTGGTACCCCCGTCGTTGTAAGTGATCTGCCAGGAGTCCGCCAACCCGTTATGAATACCGGTATGGGGCTTATTGTCCCTCCTCAAGATTCTAATAATTTAGCGAGAGCCCTGATAAGCATCTTAGACAGGCCCAATGGATATAACGGCAATATTGATGAGATTACTAATCACTATGCCCCAGAAACAATTGCGATGGAGTATGAGGGATTATTTGAACAATTAATAGATGAAAGAGGGGAACGAACTTAGAATAATCGAATTTTCTTCGAATCGACGTTTAGGAAAAAATTTTCGCATATAAATATAACTCAATAGAGAAATTAATATATCAAGTTAATATTTCTGTTTAATAGAAATTCATTAAAAGCAAGTTAATTAATCATGCAGCAAATTTATGGATGGGTTATCATTCTCTCTATCTTTGAAAGGTGACGTTTAAACTCCAATAATTGTATGATTGATGACCCAAGCGTTCTCGACTACTTCAAGTCGCTTTTAACTTTCTGGCGAAATCCACCTCTAAAAATCCCAGATGAGGAAATTGAGGTCGGCTCGGAGTCTAACGACTCATATGACGATCAAAGGGAATGCCATCATGAAGAAGTTTGGGGGGGAGACGATCAAATTCTCGAAATACAACCTCACTCTCAATCTATAGACATTAAAAGCCGGGATAAACAACAATTTCCCTGGCGGTCAATAATAGCATTTATCCTCGCGCTGGCAGCTCAATTTTCTTTGGAGCCAGGTCCGGACCGGACCTGGATAACCGGAGCTATTCTTTACTTTTCTGCAGCAATTACCCTCGTGTGGGCGTACGTGCGTGATGAGTTTAAACCTGCCCCAATTCCAGAGGCTGATCATTCCATCGATCCCATGAGCGTGCGGAAAATTCCTCTCTGGTTGGGTATTCTAATCAGTCTGGCAGCTTTTATTCTATTTGATGGTAATCGCTTTACTTGGTTGAATACCCTCCTTTGGTTAACCGGGATTACCTTGGTTGTGGTCGCTTTTTGGTTGCCTGCTTCTAAGGAACAATCTTGGTTTGAAAGTGTATTGCGGTTTCTGAAAGACCAGAACTGGAGCCTGAAAATCTCACCTTGGACGATGCTAAATATTGTTGTTGGATTATTAGCCCTTTTTTTTCGTCTTTATCGCCTTGATCAGGTGCCCCCAGAGATGGTCAGCGATCATGCTGAAAAGATTCTCGATGTGTGGGATGTCCTCCATGGCGAAACCAGTATTTTCTTCCCACGAAATACAGGGCGTGAGGCTTTCCAAATGTATCTTACCGCGGGTGTGATCAGCCTGATCGGGACGGGTTACACCTTCTTGAGCCTAAAGATCGGCACCGTACTTTTTGGAATTCTCACCTTACCTTTTATCTATCTCCTGGGAGTTGAAATTGCAAATCGTCGGGTTGGACTGATCGCTCTAGCATTCGCAGGTATTGCATATTGGCCAAATATTATCTCAAGAATCGCCTTGCGATTCACTCTTTACCCATTTTTTTTTGCGCCAGCTTTATATTTTTTCTTACGGGGAATACGATCATCTAACCGGAATTACTTTATCCTAGCGGGTTTATTTGTTGGGGTAGGATTGCATGGATATTCAACTTATCGGATCGTACCGATAATCTTCATCCTTGCGGTGGGACTTTATCTGCTTCACCGCCAATCGATCGGGTTTAGAAAGGAGGCCATTCTCGGTTTGTTATTGATGGGATTGATTTCATTACTTGTATTTCTCCCGCTACTTAACTATTCGCTTGCGAACCCAGATAATTTCTCCTACCGAACATTGACCCGCATAGGAACGATTGAACGAGCGTATCCAGGTTCTCCCCTGCTTATCTTCTTAGATAATTTATGGGATGCAATGACGATGTTCGCTTGGGACAATGGAGAAGTTTGGGTTCTTTCAGTTCCAAACAGACCAGCTTTGGATATTGTTTCCGGCGTGTTATTTTACTTAGGATTTGGTTTGCTTTTAATCAGATATATTCGGCGAAGACACTGGTTAGATCTATTCTTGATGCTATCAATTCCCCTCCTGATGATGCCATCTATCTTATCTATTGCATTTCCAACAGAAAACCCCTCACTTAATCGTACTGCAGCTGCGCTCGTTCCGGTCTTTCTCCTGATTGGTCTCTCATTAGATGGGTTTTTATCGGGGATTGAATCCCACATTGCAGCTCCCGTGGGGCGAGGTTTAGTTTGGGTTATCGGTATACTATTACTTGTCTGGTCGGGATATCAAAATTATGACCTGGTTTTCAACCAGTATCAACAAAACTATGCCCATTCCTCTTGGAATACAAGCGAGATTGGAGAGGCGATCAAGGATTTTACAGTTATTATTGGATCCCACGAAAACGCATATGTAGTTGCGTTCCCACACTGGGTTGATACCCGTTTAGTTGGGATTAATGCTGGTTTTCCAACCAAGGACTTTGCGATATGGCCAGAGGATTTTCAAAAGACAGTGGAGGAGCAAGGCGCGAAATTGTTTATCGTTAAGATCGAAGATTCAGACTCAATGACTGCTCTGCAAAACCTCTACCCAGAAGGGATCTTACAACGTCACACATCTGAGGTGCCGAATAAAGACTTTTATCAATTTTTCGTCTTACCAGAGTGATCTGGTTATATTATGAAGTGCACTAAATAACCCTTTTATGGACCAAGCGACCGATTCGGAGAGCAAGAGAACCAGAAATATTATTATCGTTGGAATCCTGCTTACTATAATTCTTATAGCAGCAGCTTTTTTGCGATTCAGAGGTTTGTCATGGGGGGAATATCAATATCTTCATCCCGATGAGCGATTCTTAATCTGGGTTGGATCGGATATATCTCCGGTGAATAGTCTTGCAGAGTATTGGGACACGGCGAATTCGAGCTTAAATCCCCATAATCGCGGGCATGGATTTTACGTATACGGTACCTTACCCATGTATTTGACACGCTACGCGGTTGAGTGGGTATATGGACAATCCGGATTCAACGAAATGACTAATGCCGGGCGTTTCTTATCAGCCCTCGCTGACCTCTTGACAGTTTTATTCGTGTATCTTGTGGCGGCGAAAGCTTATAACAAACGGGTCGGTTTGTTAGCAGCAAGCTTTTCTGCATTTGCGGTTTTACAGATCCAGCATTCACACTTCTTCACAGTCGATACATTCACGACTTTGTTCGCGATGATGGCTGTCTATTTCGCAGTGCGGGTGGCTTATGATCAGATAGATTTTCCCAACGACAGTGCTTATAGCTTACCAGGACAGTCATCCATCGTCGAGAATGAAGCGAACATTAAAAAGAATATCCCTGCTTCGATTAAATCTTACATATCCAATTTTCTAAAAAATCCTATCTTCTCATTATCCCTAGGATTTGGTATCGTGCTAGGTCTGGCAGCTTCGTCAAAGGTCAGCGCTGCACCCCTGGCGATATTACTCCCTGCAGCATTGATTATACGTTTGGCGAGTGTCAGGGGTCATACACGGCAGCAACTTGCACAAAGCGCATTGGGTTATTTGATCTTGGCTGGATTTGTAAGCTTGCTTGTATTCCGCATTTTCCAGCCGATGGCATTCAGCGGTCCAGGATTTTTTGGATTCACCCTAAACCAAGCTTGGGTGGCTAATTTGCGAGAATTGCAAACACAAGCTCAAGGAGATGTAGATTTTCCACCCGCACTTCAGTGGGCTCGGCGCCCCGTATGGTTTGCCTGGGAGAATATAGTTAGGTGGGGGATGGGATTACCGTTAGGCCTGCTGGCTTGGACAGGATTCTTGTGGGTTGGCTGGAGGATGATCAAAGGTGAATGGCGAAAGCATATATTATTGTGGGGATGGACTGCTTTAATCTTCATCTGGCAATCTTTGATCTTCAATCCCTCGATGCGCTACCAGCTCCTGATCTATCCCATTCTAGCGATTTTCGCTGCCTGGGCTGTTGTTCGCCTCTACAATTGGCGGAAGGGTGATGATGCTGAAAGCCCTCACCCAACCTCAAGTCATATCAATGATACTGATACTAAAACTGATCAGTATAATTCCAAATCCAAAAGTTGGGTACGGATCCTTGCGATCATAGTCGGGGGTGGGGTATTATTCGCGACTGCTTTATACGCCTATTCATTTTCAAATATTTACACCAGGCCGATCACCAGAGTCGACGCCTCACGCTGGATTTATCAAAATATCCCAGGTCCGATAAACCTGCCAATTCAATCAAATGATGGGGTATTTAACCAGCACATCCCCTATCCACACAACTACATGATCCGTCCGGATCTTCCATTCGTGAGTGGATTTACGCCTAAAGATAGCGGTGAACTAACCGAGATCAACTTATACAAGGTCATTAACCCTTATACCAACTTTGGCGATAAAGATTTCAGATTGAAGATCTCTGAGATCCCCGGCGGAGGTGGGCAATCCGAATCTGTAACCTTATCCGTTGGTTTTTACCCTTCTGAAAATGGAACCATCGAGACCTCAACAGCTGTATTAGAACAACCACTTGAATTGGTGGCCAATCAACAATATTATCTTCACTTGAGCCTACCTCCCGTTCAAGGACCTGTAAGCCTGAACGGCGATCTAGTCATCACAATTCAAGGCGACCAAATTCATCGCGAGTCGATTGCCCTCTCTGATGCCTTGGTCAGCTCTTCAAATTCATATCTGGCAAATTTCACTTCACCGGATGATGGTTTTCTGACAGATGTGGGATTAAACATCATCTCCCCAGAAGTATCCAGAGAACAAACTCTTAATTTCACCATCTCTTCTCGACCAGACAGCAGCGATTTACTCGCATCGGCGAAATTATCCGGTAATTTTGAGGGTGATGATGGTTTCAGGTTGCTATTGGATAAGCCTTTATATTTGGAAGATGGTCAGGAGTATTATCTTAATGTCAGTCTGGAAGATTCCGAAGGTGGCATCATTCTGCGCGGAGCACCACTCGCCAACGAAGGAGCCTGGGATGATGGTTTACCTGTTCGCCTCGATGGTTATGATGGATTTGCAGGAATTTATGAGCCAGGTTTAAATTTTGATATGTACGAGGATGACAATCCCAATAAGCTGTCACGTTTCTATGACATCCTGGATCATACTGAGTACATCCTGATCAGCTCAAGCCGTCAATGGGGTACCCTGCCGCGCATACCGGAACGATTCCCCATGACGACTGAGTATTACCGGCACTTAATGGGGTGCCCACCAGAGAAGAGTATTGAGTCGTGCTACAATGTCGCCCAGGTTGGGGATTTCCAAGGTGATCTGGGTTTTGAATTGGTCAAAGTCTTCCAATCGGATCCTTCCATAGGATCGTCAGGTTTGAATGATCAACCATCGGAAGAAGCCTTTACCGTCTACGATCATCCTAAGGTATTAATCTTCCGCAAAAGTCCTCATTACGATTCTGAAAATGTACGTGAAATCTTGGGAGGGGTGGATTTAACCAAGGTTGTGCATATCACACCGAAGAAAGCTGGTGATCTTCCGAAGGATATGATGCTGCCATTTGATCGTCTGGCAGGTCAACTTGTGGGAGGCACTTGGTCGCAGCTCTTTAATCTTAATTCTTTGCTGAATCGATCGCAGGTCCTGACTGTGGTCGTTTGGTATCTTGCAATTGCTCTGTTAGGGATCATGGCTTATCCTATCCTGCGCATCGCACTACCAGGATTGGCTGATCGCGGATACCCGTTATCACGCACAGCCGGCATGTTGTTCTTGTCTTATCTGGTATGGCTAGCTGGATCAATCAAGATTCCATTCACCAGACCAACCATCATCTTTATTGTGATAATTTTGCTGGGATTATCTGCTGTCTTGATCTACTTACAGCGTGCCGACCTCCGTCGAGAGTGGCGTGAAAGACGGACTTATTTCCTGACGATTGAGGGATTATTCCTGGCATTTTTTATTTTTGATTTACTGATCCGTCTAGGCAATCCGGACCTCTGGCATCCTTGGAAGGGGGGAGAAAAGCCAATGGATTTCTCATACCTCAACGCGGTGCTAAAAAGCACATCCTTCCCTCCATATGATCCATGGTTCTCTGGTGGATATATCAATTATTATTATTACGGATTTGTATATGTTGGGGTGCTGGTGAAATGGCTTGGTATCGTGCCATCAGTTGCCTATAACCTGATCATTCCTACATTATTCAGCATGATCGCTATGGGCGCCTTCTCAATCGGTTGGAATCTGGTCAGCATAGGACGATCTGTAGCCCACCACCTGAAAGCGATAATTAGGTCTTCACCGTTTATCACTGGGATATTTGCTGCATTAGCAGTCGCTGTTTTTGGGAATCTCGGCACTTTGCGCATGATTTATCAGGGATACCAACGTCTGGCTGCTCCTGAAGGAAATATCGAAGGTGCGAATATTTTCAGCAAAATAATCTGGGCAGTGCAAGGTGCATTCATGACCCTAACTGGTTCTTCCATGCCGTTTGGAATTGCGGATTGGTACTGGTTGCCAAGCCGAGCGATTCCAGCCCCGAATGATGTAGAGCCAATCACTGAGTTTCCGTTTTTCACAGTACTTTATGGGGATTCACACGCACACTTATTTGCCCTTCCATTGACTTTACTTGCTCTTGCCTGGGCCTTATCAATTCTATTCGCGAAAGGGTGGAGCATAAACGCCCAAGACACAAGGCTCAATTCTATTCTGCGAGTCTCAACAAGTTTATTTGTAGGTGGATTAGCGATCGGCGCCTTACGTCCCACAAATACATGGGATTTCCCAATCTATTTGGTCTTGGGCATCTTGGCAGTCGGATACGCTGTTTGGAAATATAAACAGCCCGCGTTTGGGATATTGAAGGTATTGAATAGTCCCCCTTCAATATTTAAGAGGGTTGTATTTGCCGCCAGCGCCATGCTGCTTTTGGCCTTCCTGGCATTCCTCCTCTTCCAACCTTACGCGAATTGGTATGTTCAAGGTTATACAAATATTCAGATTTGGAAAGGTCCGCACACCCCATTCTTGTCTTATGTAACCCATTGGGGTGTGTTCCTCTTCGTGATCATTGCCTGGTTAATTTGGGAGACTCGGGAGTGGATGGCAAACACACCACTATCAAAGCTCAGAAAACTATCGCCATATCGCGGAAGTCTCATTGTGGGTGGTGTTTTGACATTAGTCTGGATCATTGCCCTGCAGATCCTGGGTGTGTCGATCGCCTGGTTTGTCATTCCTTTGGTAATTTGGGTTAGCATCTCAATATTTCAACCAGGGCTCTCGGATGCAAAGAGGGCAGTCCTGGTCATGATCGCTGCAGGATTATCACTGACTCTGATGGTAGAGATAATTGTTCTTGTTGGGGATATTGGGCGGATGAACACCGTGTTCAAGTTTTATTTCCAGGTGTGGACATTACTTGCGTTGAGTGCGGCGGCTGGTTTTGGTTGGACATTGGCGTCCATTTCGAAATGGACTCCTACATGGAGATCTCTATGGCAAATAACTGTCATTTTCCTGATCGCTTCAGCGGTTTTATATCCGTTATTAGGGGGTACAGCGAAAATCAAGGATCGTATGGTTGAAGATGTACCTCTCACGTTGGATGGTATGGCTTTCATGGAATACGCGGATTATGATGATCTCGAAACACGCATGGATTTGAGTCAGGATTATCGAGCAATTCGCTGGTTACAAGATAACGTCGTTGGTTCGCCTGTGATCATTGAAGGCAACATGGTGGAGTATCATTGGGGAACCCGCAATACGATCTACACTGGTCTTCCGAACGTGATAGGTTGGAATTGGCACCAACGACAACAGCGAGCATTAGCTCCTGAGGAATTAATCCAAGGAAGGATAACTGAGGTTAATGAATTCTACTTAACCACCGATCCTGAAGGAGCGAAGGATATCCTGGACAAATATGGGGTGAAATACATCGTCGTTGGGCAGCTCGAACGCGCCTTATATCCAGGCTCCGGTTTACAGAAATTCGATTCAATGGAAGGTATTTTCTGGCAAGAAGTGTATCGAACTGGGGATACGGTGATTTATCAGGTCATGGAATGAAAAACCTACTGGGAATTAATCCATGCTCACTTTTTTAGTTTGGTATATCTGTATCACATTGATCGGGTTGGTGTCATTTCCTCTCACCTACCGGTTGTTGCCCGCGCTCGCTGACCGGGGTTATTCCCTGAGCAGAATTTTTGGATTGCTGGTTTGGGGATTTATATTCTGGTTATTGGCTTCGCTCGGAATTATTAGAAATGATATCGGTGGCTTGATTCTCGGTCTAACAATATTACTTGGATTGAGTTATTGGGCCTTGCGAGGAATTCCAATTGAAGAATTGAGCCGCTGGTGGCGGGATAATCGTCGTCTCGTAATAAGTATTGAGGCATTGTTCCTGGTCGCATTTGGTATCTGGACCCTCATCCGAGCGGCGAATCCTGAGATCCTTGGAACTGAGAAACCGATGGAATTAGCGTTTATCAACGCAATTCTTAATTCCCGGGTTTTCCCACCACACGACCCTTGGCTTTCTGGTTACGCAATATCATATTATTATTTTGGTTACGTGATCACGGCAATGATTGCCAAACTAACTGCTACTCCTGGCAGTGTGGCTTTCAACATGGCATTGTCACAGACCTTTGCATTAAGTGCAATCGCAGCTTATGGGATTTTATACTCCTTGCTGTCTCTGCTCAAACCAAAGAGGAATCCGACCTCCAGATTAGATAATTCACAAAATTTATTCTTATCCCTGCTTGGGCCGACTTTTATTCTCATTGTCAGCAACCTGGAGGGTTTTCTCGAGGTTATGCACGCCCGTGGTCTTTTTTGGCTTCAGGATGGGACTGGGCAGCTCAGCTCAAGGTTTTGGGTATGGTTGGATATGAAGGAATTAAGTGTTCCACCTTCCCAACCACTTTCGTGGATTCCTTCCCGTTATCTATGGTGGTGGCGAGCTTCCCGTGTGGTTCAGGATTACGATTTTGCGGGAACATGGAGAGAGGTGATCGACGAATTCCCGTTTTTTTCCTATTTACTTGGGGACCTGCACCCACATGTTTTAGTCATGCCATTTGCGCTGCTGGCGGTCGGATTGATCCTGAATTTATTTATGGGTGGTGCAACAGGGAAAATGCGCTGGCTCGGTTTAGAATTAGCAATTAATTCAAAAACATTTTGGGCGGGTGTATTAATAATCGGCGGATTGGCTTTTCTAAATACGTGGGATTTCCCCATGTATGTATTCTTCTTCAGCTTGGTATATGTGGCGCGGAAAGTGATAACAGAACGCCAGGCAGAGAAACTGAGTGTGGATCAACCCATTCAAGACTCAATTGTAATGGCTGAGTTACAAAAAAAACCTTCGTTAGTTTCCATCGCGAAAGATTTCCTTATCATGGCTATTTCACTAGCGCTCTCGGGAGTCTTGCTATACCTGCCCTTCTACATAGGATTCTCGTCGCAAGCCGGTGGAATATTACCGAATTTAGTTTACTCTACCCGGGGGGCACACTTTTGGGTCATGTTCGGATCCTTGCTGTTGCCGATTTTTGCCTACCTATTATTCTTGAGGGTGCGCAGCAAAGACCAATTCTATGTTGGTCGCGGATTTCTTCTGGCTTTGGGTCTGGTTATTAGTTTATGGCTCATCTCGTTGTTATTCGGTTTGGGGATCGCCAGCATCCCCTTGCTTGGAAATATCTTTGTTAGCTCTCTTGGTGGTGAACCAGGCATTATTTTGTTAGCAGAATCCTTGTCGCGTCGGTTTTCCGGATTGGCATGGATTACTATTGTTCTCTTGCTGGGTTTGACATTTGGATATTTGTTAACCCTATACAGACCAAAATCGTTAACTGCCATTGAACCTGAACCCTCATTAAGTCAGAAAAAAACAATAATTTCAGAACAAACCCTTTCATCACTCCCAACAGTACATGATTTTATCCTGCTACTGATCCTCATGGGTGGTTTATTGGTGTTGTTCACAGAGTTTTTCTATCTCCGGGACCAATTTGGATCCCGGATGAATACAATTTTTAAATTCTATTATCAGACCTGGATTTTTTGGGGATTGGCAGCAGCTTTTGGGACTGCAGTGCTTTTGAAGGAATTAAGCCGGTTTTGGGGAATTGCTTTTCGGATTGGATTAGCCATTTTGCTTATCGCAGCGTTAACGTATCCCTTTTTCAGTCTGTGGAATAAAACGAACGGTTTCAATCCAATTTCTGGTTTCACTCTTGATGGCACAGCCCATTTAGAAAGTAGTGCGCAAGAAGATTTAGCTGGAATCCGCTGGCTTGAAAGTGCCCCTGCGGGTGTGGTAATTGAAGCGGTTGGACCACAATATTCTGAATATGGACGAGTAGCGACAATCAGTGGACAGCCAAATGTGTTGGGATGGGCAGGTCATGAAAGCCAATGGCGCGGTGGTAGGAAAGAAATTGGAACCCGCGAAGAGGATATTGAAACGATATACAGGTCTGATAGCTGGGAAGACACAAAACAATTGTTGGATATGTACAATGTCCGCTATATTTTCATCGGTACCTTAGAACGCCGAACTTACCGTGTGAATGAGGCCAAATTTGACAGGTTTCTTGGAGCGCCGGTTTATAAATCAGATCAGGTATCCATCTATGAAGTTCCCATGGAATTCGACATTTCTTGGGTCAAATAACTATATCATTTCTCATTTTCACAATACAAAAATATTCAGTTAACATTTGTTTTTTCTGAGACAAGCACCAAAGATAGTATATTGAGATACAGTTATAATTATGTTTGGATAACTCATGAAACTTAGCCGGATAACCATCGAACAAGGCCTCTTCTTCTTGATTTTTATGGCAGCACTGGGGATTCGTATTTTACATATTGGTGATGCCCCGCTATCTGATTTTGAGGCTGAAAAGGCTTTGCAAGCGCTTTATATATCCAGGGGAGAAAGCACTGGTTTCTCACCCGGTCCAGCTTACCCGCTTCTGACTGGAGCCACCTTTTTTCTTCTATCTGATAACAATGCTTACGCGCGTATTTGGCCAATTCTGGCCGGATGCTGTTTGGTGTTATTTCCTTATCTCATCCGCTCGTTGATCGGGCGGAAAGCTGCCTTAATCATGGCTATTGGATTAGCCCTTGACCCTGGTTTGGTTGCTTTTTCGCGTGTTGCTGGAACGGAAGTTATGGCTGTGGGATTTGGGATTATGGCGCTAGGATTAGCGTATAACCGCAAACCAGTCCCTGCTGGCATCTTCGGTGGGTTAATGGTATTGAGTGGCCCATCTGCATTACAGGGTCTGTTGGGATTTGGATTCGCTTGGTTGATTGGGGATTTATTATCAAAAAGAGATGTTCTAGTTCCGCTGCCCAGGGAAGAGGCAATTGAGATTAATAAGAGGGCTATTCGCTCGGGATTTCTTGCAGCTGGCAGCGTCATTTTAGTTGTAGGGACATTGTTCTTCCTTTACCCTGAAGGACTTGGAGCTCTGACCAGTATCTTGCCTGCTTATCTTAATGGATGGACAACTGCTTCTGGGATAGCCGCCTCGCGATTGTTGGTCTCGCTGGTTTTCTACAACACAATCGTATTAATTTTTGGTACTCTTGCTATCATTCAAGGATGGCGGCGACGTGATCCGGTGTCCCAGTGGTTCAGTCTATGGGCCGGAGCTTCCTTTGCTCTTGCCATTATTTATCCAGGACGAGATGTCATTGGTTTAACCTGGTTGTTGGTTCCCCTCTGGGGATTGGCCGCGATAGAGATAACAAGATATTTTCGGGTTCAAGGTGCCGAGCTGCTGCCTGCATTAGGACAGGCGTCATTGATCTTGTTATTGATGGCTCTGGGCTGGTTGAACTTGGCTGGCTTAAGTATGAGCGGGGGAGATTCTCAAGCCTATCAATTACGCTGGGCAGTGATCGGCGGAACGGTAGTCCTTGGGGGAGTAACAACCTTACTTATCGGTTTGGGCTGGTCTGTAAAAACCGCCCAACAAGGTCTTGTGTGGGGGCTGCTGCTAGGCCTAGGATTTTATAGTATATCTTCAATGTGGAGCTTATCTCAACTTCGCCCCAACGGGGAACAAGAACTTTACCCGCCGATTCCAATAGCTAAGAATGTCGGCGATCTTCAAGTCACCCTCGGCGATCTCTCAGAATGGAGAACCGGCATGCGGGATACTCTGGATGTGGTCTTAACCACATCTGCTCCATCACTACGATGGGAAATGAGAAATTGGTCAGATGCGAGATTTTTAACCGCAATCCCGGCTGGTGAATTGCCATCTATCATCATCAATCGCGAGGACCAGCCTGAACCGAACCTGTCAATAGGCTATCGAGGTCAGGGATTTTCCTGGTGGGCATACCCAGACTGGGAGGGCCCACTGCCTGAGAATTGGCCAAGCTGGCTGGTTTTTCGAGATGCTCCACTGATGAATAAGAAAATAATTTTATGGGCGAGGGGAGATCTCTTTCCGGGAGGTGTCCTTGGAAAGGAAGAAGAATCTAATTCAGATGCTGGGGAAGAATTTCCTGTTGGGGATTTACCTGTAAAATAAAATTGAAGAGGATAGTTTTTAAATGGGAATGGCTGAGATTATTGCGATCGACGGGCCAGCAGGTTCTGGAAAATCAACAATTGGAAAACTACTGGCTGAGTATTTAGATTACCTCTACTTTGACACAGGAATTATGTATAGGGCAGTCACACTTGCAGCGATCAATCAAGGTATCGATCTAGAGAATGAATTGAGGGTTTCAAGTATTGCGAAAAATGTTAAAATTGATCTTCAACCCCCAACAATAAATGATGGGCGCGACTGTGATATTTTGATGGAGGGTCAGGATGTTACCTGGGACATCCGTAGCCCAGAAGTTGATGCCAAGGTATCAATCGTCTCCGCATATCCGAAAGTTCGCCATATATTGAGCGAAAAACAGCGCCAGATCGGACTACAGGGAAGAGTAGTTATGATGGGACGCGATATCGGCACTGTTGTGCTGCCTGAAGCAGATCTCAAGATTTATTTGGAGGCCTCGCTAGAAGAAAGGGCACGTCGAAGGTATCATGAAAGGATTCAGCGCAGGGAAGACGTAGATTATGATTCGATCTTAGCCATGCTGCGCGAGCGGGATCGGATCGATTCGACCCGTGAATTTGCCCCGCTCAAACCTGCAGACGATTCAATCGTGATTGATACGGATGGATTGAACATTCAACAAGTTTTCGCAACGATAGTGGAGTTAACAGAGAAACATCGTGTCCAATAATCGAAATGGCTACCATCTACCTAAATATGTAGTGATTTCCCGATGGATTTTGCGTCCAATATTTCGGATGATCTTTCATTTGATCAGCGAGGTGAGGATCACTGGTACTGCAAATATACCGGAAAGTGGACCCTATATCATTGCCATCAATCATATCTCGATCGTTGACCCACCATTTGTCATTGCATTTTGGCCTGTGGCGCCGGAAGCTATCGGTGCTAAAGACATTTGGGAGCGAAGGGGTCAATCCTTATTGGCCAGGTTCTATGGCGGTATTAAAGTTCACCGCGGCGAGTTCGATAGACGCCTGATAAGAACGATGTTTCAAGTGATAGAAGCTGGACACCCATTATTAATTGCTCCAGAAGGTGGACGATCCCGCACCCCGGGAATGCATCCCGCACTACCAGGTGTAGCATACATAATTGATAAATCGGGTGTACCCGTTGTGCCTGTTGGGATTATTGGGTCCACCGATGATTTTCTTCATCAAGCGATCAGATTCAAACGACCTGTCCTGGAAATGAGAATTGGGAAGCCCACTTCCATGCCTGTGATTGAAGGAAAAGGTGAACAGCGTAGATTGGCGCTGAAAAATAATGCAGATTTGATCATGTATAAAGTGGCGGAATTGCTCCCGCCTTCTTATCAAGGGGTTTATGCCGGCGGACAAGACCATCTCTCCGAAACCTCGAAGTGAAGTCGTTAATCCCCAGATTACGCGTCTGGCTCAATTGACCTGGTGGCGTAAGTTATTGCGCCATATCGTACGCTGGTTATCGAAGCTTTTGGTGTTTCTTTGGACGCGATCCGAATTAATTGGTTCAGAAAATATTCCCCAGAGAGGACCGGTATTAATGGTATCCAACCATCTCGGGGATGTGGATTTGATCCTGGGATTTGCATATGCGCCACCGATTGTTGAGCCTTTCGCGAAAATTGAATTGTATGATATACCCATATTAGGGAGATTACTGGACATCTATGGCGTTATTTGGGTTCACCGTGGACAGCCAGATCGACGGGCTTTGCGTGCAGTTATGGACGCCATGCAGCAGAGGAGAATAGTGGGGATTGCACCTGAAGGTCGTGAAAGCTTGACCGGTGCGTTAGAGGAAGGTACTGATGGCGCGGCATACCTCGCTTTGAAAGCTGATTTACCAATAACCCCGATCACTTTTACTGGTACAGAAAACAAACGAATCTTTCATAATATGAAACGATTTAGGCGGACGGATGTATCGGTTACCATCGGAAAACCTTTCCGCTTGGAGAAATTTCCCGACCGTCAAGATTCAATCAAGTTCGGTACAAAGAAAATTATGCATACCCTTGCTCTACAACTTCCACCCCAATACAGGGGATTTTATGAGTTCGAAACTCAAAGTTCGGAGGAGCGGTAAGAGTTCCATGGAAAACCAGGTTGATAAACTATTACGTGATGGAGAATATCATCACACTGATTGGAAATATCGGCGTCGATTTTTACGATTCTTATTAAGATCACTTGCCTTTACATTACTGGTTCGCCTGGATCGTGTTGAAGGTTTGGAGAATATCCCGCAGAGAGGCCCCGGAATTTTATTAATGAACCATATTGGGTGGGTTGATCCCATTGTTCTAGTGCATGTTGTGCCGCGCAATATTACCCCCTTAGCGAAAGTTGAAGTGTATAACTATCCGGTGATTGGGATCTTTCCACGGATTTGGGGGGCGATACCTGTACAGCGAGAGGGAGTTGATCGCCGGGCGGTTCAAAATGCGCTGGAAGTGCTCAAGAAAAAAGAAATGATTTTGGTAGCCCCTGAAGGAACCAGGAATCCAATGCTTCAAAGGGGAAAAGGAGGCTTTGCTTACCTTGCCAGTAGGTCAGGAGCACCTATCATTCCTGTAGCTATTGAAGGATCACCGGGCTACCCCGTGATAAGATATTCCCGGAGGTGGAGGGAATCTCCCATCGTGGTGAAGTTCGGCCGGCCAATTGTTTATCGAGAGGAGTATCAACGGGCGGGGAGAGAAGAGTTAAGAAGATTATCGGATGAGGCGATGTATTATCTCGCAGCAATGTTGCCAGAAGAACGGCGTGGTTATTATGCTGATTTGGCTGAAGCAACTCAAGACACATTTGAGATCTTATAAAACCTCCTAAAATTAGCTATCACTGAGTTTGAATATGCCGGATGTGACAATCCTGATTACAAATCCAATCAATCTTGAACTACCGGGCAGTTTATTTGGCTGGTTTGGATGGATCGTTCTCCTGGGGATTATTATTCTCTTAAACCGTCGTTGGAAAAGATTCAATCAATCCCTGAATGCCTGGCGTAAAAGAACATTCCTTTTCTTGCTTTTGAGTGTTCCCCTGACGACATTAGTGCTCCCAGGCCTGCATCTGCCGGGTGAACCGCCTAGTTCATCATTACCAATATTTGCAGCTGTACCCTGGTTCATCGCGGCAGGATTATTGGGTCCGGGACTGGCCTCAATTTTAGGTTTTTTTTCCGGTTTGTTAATTTCGGTATGGGGAGATCAAATTTTTTCCATGCCCCTTGAGATGGCTTTTATGGCAACTTGGCTTGGTTGGATGTTTTATCAAGAGTACCGCACGCCTTTCTTTCGCGGACTTCGACATCCGATCCTGGCAGCAATTCCACTCATGATTATTTACCCAGTCATTTATTTGATCGGAGTATTTATCCTGGGTCAAGGATCATTGGCCGCACGTTTAGATTTTGGATTACGCCATATCATTTCAACCACAATCAACGGTGGGATAGTCATTTTGGTAGCTGGAATAATTGGGGAATTTGTAGCCACAAGCTTGAGATCAAAATGGGGGTCTCAACGAGCCAATATACCATCCCCTGGTGAGACCAGGCTTGCTAGTCGATTCTTGTTCAGCGTTGTTCCATTATCAGTAGTCTTATTGACAATTTTAATCGTTGGTGATTGGTATGTCGCAGGTCGAGCTGCTCGCCAAATGCTTGAGGGGCGGATGTCTAATGCAGGGGATATGACCGCCCAGTCCATCCCGTTCTTCCTGGAGAATGGACAGAATCTATTACGCAGTCTTACGGATGAGCCATTTTTCGATCAGTCAACGGAACAAATACAGGGATTGCTTGCTTCTCAAAGAAGAGATTTACCCTATTTTAGCCAACTCATTTTCCTTGACCCGCAGGGAAATTACATTGCCAGCGACCCAGAAAACTCAATCAATTCTCCACCTTTGTCCCAAAGAGAATTAGATCGCATTCGTTCAGCATCGATGGTCCCGATTGATGTAGTCGCCATTAATCCAGAGCCTGGAGGATCAACAGCCTTGTTGTCTTTCATTGCAGGAGTTCGAAATCAAGAAGGCGACCTGCGTGGAGTTCTGGTCGGACGAAGCGATTTGGCAGAAAATCCATTTGCAAGACCTCTACTGACAAGTATTGGAAGTTTATCTGTGGTGGATGGGAAAGGGATGCTTATCGATGAGAACGGGCTGATTTTGTACCATCCAGATTCAAAAAGAGTAATGACACAATACACTGGCAGGAGTGATTCAAAGCCCCGATTTTTCGATGAAATTACGCCTGATGGTGCAAGTGAGTTGGTGTACTACAGCCCAGTTCTAGGCAAGGGTTGGAGTGTGATCATATCTGTGCCAAGTCAATATGCCCAACAACAAGCGATCAATATTGCTGTCCCACTTTTGGGTATTATTACAATTTTGTCAATCGCGGCAATTTTTATATTCCGTTATGGGCTGCGTTCGGTCACTTCTTCATTGCAAGACCTTGCGGTCCAGGCAGATCGTATTTCTCAGGGGGAATTAGAGAATCCATTATCCCCTGGTGGCGAGGATGAGGTTGGACAGTTGAGGCGTTCATTTGAAAAAATGCGTGCCAGTTTGAAATCTCGCCTGGATGAGTTAAGTCGTTTATTGTTCGTATCACAAGGGATAGCTTCAACTTTGGATCTGGATGAATCCTTGAAACCCGTCTTAGAATCTGCCTTAGTAACTGGCGCATCCTCAGCTCGGGTTTATTTGCTACCTTCGATAATCCCTAATACTTCCGGGGGAAAATCAGCATCTTACCAGCTTGGCTCAGGGGCCAACGCTGAACGTTATTCATTCCTGGATGTGCAGGTTTCTGGACTGGTTGAAAAACAGGAGATCCTGAAATTAAACAATATAACCCGACCGCGTGTTTTCTCTTTCCCTCAAGACACCTCACCTCCTCAAGCGCTCCTGGCAGTGGCTCTTCGCCATGAGAACCAAATTTACGGAACTTTATGGATCGCATTCGAAAGCCCACATCAGTTTGCGGATGAGGAGGTGCAATATATCGTCACACTTGCCGGACAAGCTGCCTTGGCAGCTACCAATGCACGCTTATTCCTCTCCGCTGAGATTGGTCGCCAGAGGTTAGAATCCATTTTGAATTCAACACCTGATGCAGTACTTGTCACTGATCATAATGACAATCTCTTGTTGACAAATCCTGCTGCACAACAAGTATTTGGATTATATGATGATGAGATGATTGGGAAGCACATCTCTGAAATAATCACACAGGAAGAGGTGTTGGCTCTCATTAGTGCAGAGGAAAATGTTCAACAATCTAAAGAGCTCGAATTTGCGGGCGGCAAGACATATATAGCAACGGCTTCTTCGGTTGAAGTTGAGGGGAATAGTGTGGGGAGGGTTTGTGTGCTGCGGGATGTGACTTCGTTCAAGCAGCTTGATGTCTCCAAATCAGAATTCGTTTCAACTGTAAGTCATGATCTTCGTTCTCCCCTGGCGTTGATTCAGGGCTATACTTCGATGTTGAAAATGGTGGGTGAATTAAATGATCAGCAAGCGAGTTATCTCAAGAAAATAACCGTTGAAACTGAGAAAATATCACACTTGGTCACAAATCTGTTGGATTTGGGGCGAATAGAGGCGGGAGTCGGGCTACATTTGGAGAAGAAACTAGTCGATGATGTTATTCACCGAGTTATTGCCACTGCCCAGGTTCAGGCAGATCAAAAAAGAGTCAGCATAAATTCAGAGATACTCCAAACCAATCTTCCTTATTTTGAAGCTGACCAAGACCTGCTGCAGCAAGCTTTGTACAATCTCATTGATAACGCTATCAAATACACTGACCCTGGTGGGGATATTTCGATCAGCTTAGAGGTAGATTCTGATAAAGTGTTGTATAAAGTTGAAGATAATGGGATTGGAATATCTCCTGCAGATCAGCAAAACCTTTTTGAGAAATTCTTCCGGGTGTCAAGCAGAGGCGGTCTCGAAGAAGGAGGCTCAGGTTTGGGTTTAGCAATAGTTAAATCAATAGCTGAACGACATGGAGGGCAAGTGAGAGTTGAAAGCCAGCTTGGAACTGGCAGTACCTTTTTCTTTGAAATCCCTCTCCATCAAAACCAAGCCGGAACTTAAAACCAGTAATTGCGTAGTTAATCTAAGAAGGGGGATCAAACGACTCAGAAAATGATTTACGCTAACATTGATAAAATAATTTCAACCATTATGGAGAAATACATCTCATCTGGTTCCATTGAGTTGCTGGAGCCTTGATAACGTACCCGGAGATAATTAAGTAAGAATGAATCGACCTGATTCGAAACTAGTGATATCGACAGTAACGATCGTGAATTTCCACTTACAG
>JAUWLJ010000163.1 GCA_030613705.1 Chloroflexota bacterium | reverse complement strand
ATAACACTGCCGCAAGTGTCAATCCGGGTCCAAGCCAGGTGTTCACGGCAGTCAACTACATAGATGAATCCAATTTAGATTATTTCTTGGAAGCCAACGAAATCTACGTACCTTAACCAGGCAATTACAACTTCGGGGGCTCCGCCACGCTGGGGCTCCCGAAGTCTCATTGACGAAGTGCATCCTGTGGAATACATTTTACGAGCCGAAAACATATCAAAGAGTTTTCCAGGAGTCCAGGCAGTAGACGATGTCAGCTTTGGCCTACGCCGGGGTGAGATCCTCGCTCTCGTGGGGGAAAATGGGGCTGGTAAAAGCACTCTTGTGCAGATATTGTGTGGCGTTCAAAGGTCAGAAGCCGGGGATTTTTTCCTCGAGGATCGACCAATGACTTTCTTTTCAGCCTACGACGCTCTAAACGCAGGTATCAGCATGGTTTTTCAGGAACTATCTTTGGTAGACGGGATATCGATCGCTGAGAATATATTTGCCAACCGCCAGCCCGTGGGACGATTGAATAACATCAAGTGGAGAGAACTTCGCAGGAAAACACAGGAACTTCTACACCGATTTAATCTCGATTTGGAACCAACAACATTGGTAAAACGACTGCCAATGGGGACACAGCAGGTCTTAGAGATCCTCAAAGCCATATCGACCGATCCTAAAATCCTGATATTGGATGAACCGACATCATCCCTCACTGAAGCAGAAATTATCGACTTATTTGAGAACATCCGCAACCTTCAACAGGAGGGGATGTCATTTATCTACATCACCCATAAACTAGGAGAAGTATTCCAGCTAGCTGACCGGGTTATGGTGATGCGCGATGGCCAATATGTAGGGACACGCAAGTTGGAGGATGTCACTGAGGATGATCTGGTAGCAATGATGGTAGGCCGCGAGATCAATGACATGTATGGTGACACAATCCACGCGGCTGCCTCCCAAGAGGAATATTTTCAGGTCGATAAATTTGCGCGCAAAGGTGTTTTCCAAGATATTCACTTTGGTCTGCAGCGAGGAGAAATTCTTGGATTGGCAGGGCTTGTTGGTGCTGGACGGACGGAATTGGCACGGTCGATCTTCGGTATAGATCCTAAAGATAGCGGCAGTATCATCCTGGAAGGTAAAGCCATTGAAATCAACAAACCTCAAGAAGCGATTGATCAAGGTATCGCTTACCTCACTGAAGATCGTAAAGGTCAAGGACTTTTCCTGGACATGTCAATTCTTGAGAACTTAATTGCCCCAGTCTTGAAGGAATTTACCAACCGGTTTGGATTCCTGGTTCGCAGTAATATCAATAACGACGTTGCTAATCGCATCGAGCAGTTTGATATCGCTACCCCTTCTGCTTCCCAGAAATTACTGAATTTATCGGGTGGTAATCAACAGAAAGCCATGATTGCAATGTGGATGGGCATCGATCCGAAAGTGATCATATTTGATGAGCCTACCAGAGGTGTGGATGTCGGCGCAAGGTCAGAGATTTACCATAAGCTGCGCGAACTCGCTGAAGCGGGTACTGGGATTATCATGATTTCTTCTGACTTACCAGAGCTAATTGGTATATGCGATCGGATTCTGGTAATTTACCAGGGGCAAATTACCGGCGAAGTTACAAGAGAAAGTTTTTCTGAAGAGCTGATCATGGCCTATGCTGCCGGCATCAAAAACCGCAAACTACATTGAGGTTCTGCATGACGGACCAAGAAACAGGAACCAAGACGATCAAATCCAATTCACAAACCATTGGATTGCTGACAAGTTTCAAACAGCTGGCATCTTTTCGTGAATTTATTCTACTGCTGGTCATCATTGCCTTTACGATCGTGATGACATTGGCATCCCCCATCTTTTTCACACGCTTGAATATCGAAGCAATCTTGCTTGCCCTTTCTGTGGAAGCGACCATTGCTGTCGGGATGGTGATCCTTCTAATCTCCGGAGGGCTTGATCTTTCTGTGGGTTCAACGCTTGCTTTTGTCGGTGTGGTAACTGGTTTGGCTCTCTCTGCAGGTTTAGGAACTGTGCTTTCCATATTATTAGGACTAATTGCGGCATTGAGTGTCGGTTTATTAAATGGGACCCTGGTCGCAAAACTTAAAATCAATCCATTCATTACCACGCTGGGCACGATGATCACAATACGAGGGTTATTGCTAATCCTTGCCAAGGGCAGAGCGGTTCTAAACTTACCTAAATCGTTTACGGTAATTGGTCAAGGTCGCCTTTATGGAATCCAATTCCCAATCTTCATTCTCCTTATTCTGGTTGTCAGCGGCGATCTACTGCTGCGCAATTCAAGATTTTTTCGCCAGAGCTACTATATCGGCGGCAACGAAAATGCAGCTCGCCTCTCAGGTATCAATGTTGATCTCGTTAAGATTTTTAATTATTGCCTGGTTGCTGTGCTAGCTGGCGTTGCCGGATTGATGATCACGGCTCGCTTTGGTTCATCATCATTGACTGTCGGCACTGGGATTGAATTACGTGTTATCACCGCCTGTATTATTGGAGGCGCTAGCTTGAGTGGCGGTGAGGGCTCAGTATTGGGCGCTTTTCTAGGCGCATTATTTATGGGTATGCTGGCAAACGCACTGAACTTGTTGGGGGTTGATGTGTATTACCAAAGCTTCATCACCGGTTTGATACTCATTTTGGCTGTTGTATTCGATGTTTTGAACGAGCGCAGGAAGGCAAGCCGCAGATAAGACTATGTTTTCATATTTTCTTAGAAGATCCACTCCGATTGATCGTCGCTTTTCTTGGGGAAGGAAGAAATTGCATGCAGGCACTTGTTTTCGCCTGTTTTTAATGAGAAGGAGGTGAGCGGAAAAATTTATTAACCCTGATCGCCCTAACAAGAATTTCCAATCTACTATATTTGGAGGATTTTGAAATGAAACAAAAAATTGTGGTGATATTAATACTTCTGGCGATATTGGTTGCTGCCTGCACGACCGCCACTCCAACAGAAGAAGCAGCTCCTGTTGAGGAAGGGGCTCCAGCTGAAGAGATGGAAGAGATCTCCTTTGAAGGTTACGAAGCACCCGCACCAGCTTTCAACCCAGTACCGCTCGCTGCGGGTGCACAAGCCTCTTGTGCAGCTGTGGCTTTTGACGGGAGCAAACCCGCCAAGATCGCCTATATGCCACCTGCAACAGAGTTCAACTACTACCAGGCCATTGGGGCTGGTATTGCGGACCTGGCTGCAGAGTTAGGAGTTGAAACATTCATGCTGGCTCCGCAGAGTGGCTCGGACATCGAGGGCCAAATGGGAATGATCCAGGATGTACTCACCCAAGGAGTTGATGCGATCATCCTCTCCACCCATGACGAAGGTGCGGCAGCACCGTTGGTGAGACAGGCAATTGATGCCGGGATTGCGGTCATAATTGTCAACAATGACATCCCTAACTTCCCCACCCCTGTGAATGGTGTCGTCGGATACAGCCAGCGAAAAGGCACCTACAAAGAAGGCATGTATGCCATCGGAAAATTCGGTGGTGAAGCCAAAGTAGGCGTGCTTGAAGGTCTGCCCGGTTGGCACTCCACCGAGCGTATCGGTGGGTACCTGGATGCCTTCGCTGACTTCCCAGGCATGGAGGTCGTCGCCAGCTTGCCGACAGAGTGGAACGTTGAAACAGGAAATACCGCCATGATGGACTTGCTCCAGGCCAACCCGGAGATTGAAGTCGTTATCACAGCTAATGATTACATCTCCATCGGCGCTGCACGAGCTGCTGAAGCTCTGGGACGCGAAGATGTGGTCATCTTCGGAAATGACGGTGATACCACCGGTCTTGAGGATATTGCAGCAGGTCGTTGGCATGCAACAGTCAACACCACACCATACCTCATGGGACAGGTGGCATTGCATGTCACCATGGACTGCTTGAATAAGGTTTATCCCGGCGGTTGGACAGAGACTCCGACAGTGATCGTGGATGCAACAAATGTCAATGATTATCTCTGCAAACCCGAGAATCTGTATCCCGAACCTTCACAGGAGTATCCTTGCGTGTCCGAGTAGAATGAGTTAAATAATTAATCCGCAAATTACTCTACCCCGGCCGCAATAAGAACATTGCGGCCGGGGTAATCCTTGATGTAAAATAGATATTATTGCTGATATGAACAAAACGACTACCCCTTTATGGGAACTGAGAGAGGTATCGAAGGATTTTCCAGGCGTTCAGGCTCTGGACAATGTCTCCCTGACTATCGAAGCTGGAGAAATCCATGCTCTGATAGGCGAAAATGGAAGCGGTAAATCGACTCTCGCGAAATGTATCGCTGGAGTACACCAACCTGAATCTGGTCAGCTGCTCCATGAAGGTGAGCCAGCAGAATTGTTCCATCCCTTTGATGCCCAAGCACATGGTGTCGCAACGATCTACCAAGAATTCTCGCTTGTGCCCACTCTCTCAGTGGCTGAGAATATTTTTCTTGGACGGCCGCTTAAAAAAACAAGGTTTGGCGGGATTGACTGGGGGGAAATGCGTAAACAGACTTCAGCAATTTTAGATCAACTCTCAATTGACATCGATCCTAATGCCATTGTTCGAAATCTATCCGTCGCAGAGCAGCAGCTGATCGAAATTGCCAAAGCGATGTCGAAGGATTCAACAATACTGATTATGGATGAGCCAACTGCGGCATTGGGATTGTTGGAAACGCAACGCCTCCAGGAGCTTATTCGCCGGCTTGCTGAACAGGGTAAGGCAATCCTCTATATCTCCCACCGGCTTGATGAAGTTTTTCAGATCGCAGATATAATCTCCGTCTTAAAGGATGGTCGCTGCGTTGGCACAAATCCAACTGAAGAGTTGGAGATGAATGATGTCATTAAAATGATGATCGGTCTGGATATAGGACAGCATTATCCGAAGGAAATCAACGTCACTCCTGAATTATGTTTAGAAGTTCACAATATATCTTCAGAGTCTGGAGTCCATGAGGTCAGCTTCGATATCCGGGTTGGTGAGGTGTTCGGTTTGGGTGGGATGGTCGGTGCAGGCAGAACAGAAATTGCACGCGCCTTATTTGGATTGGACCAACTGACAAATGGTGAAATTCACCTCCATGGTAATCCTGTTCAATTCTCATCCCCTTCTGCGGCGATCAAGGCTGGTGTTGGACTGATCCCTGAGAACCGAAAAGAAGATGGCCTTTTTTTTAATTTTGACGGCGCACCAAATATCACGCTTTCACGACTTGATTTAATGATGAGGGGAATGTTCTTAAACCTGGCAAAAGAGGAGCGCACTGGAAGAGAGTATGTTGATAAGTTGAATATCACCCCCAGCGCCCTTGAGAGATCAGTCCAATTTCTTTCCGGTGGTAATCAACAGAAGATAGTAATTGCGAGATGGCTATTCTCCCAGGCTAAGTTACTTATTTTCGATGAACCAACACAGGGTGTGGATATTGGTGCAAAGATTGAGGTTTATCGGGTGATGAACGAATTAACCGCACAGGGTATTAGCGTACTTTTAATCAGCTCTGATTATCCAGAATTTTTGGCGATTAGGGATCGCAGCGCAATTGTCAGAGAGGGGCACATTCTGCACAGCTCTGATGCGGAT
>JAUWLJ010000240.1 GCA_030613705.1 Chloroflexota bacterium | reverse complement strand
GTGATGTGGACGAAAATCGCTTGATGATCACAGGCGGAAGTGCAGGTGGCTATACCACTCTGTGTGCACTTACTTTCCGAGACGTATTTAAGGCTGGCGCAAGCCATTTCGGCATTGGTGATCTGGAAACGTTTGCCGGTGCCACACACAAATTCGAGTCGCGCTATTTAGATAACCTGGTCGGTCCATACCCGGAAAAACGTGACTTGTACAGAGAACGTTCAGCGATTAACTACACGGACCAGCTCGAATGCCCGATCATCCTGTTCCAGGGTTCAGAAGACAAAATTGTGCCTCCAAACCAATCTCAAAAGATGTACGAGGCGGTAAAAGCCAAGGGAATTCCGGTGGCTTACCTGGAATTCGAAGGTGAGCAGCACGGTTTTCGCAAAGCCGAGAATATCAAGCGCGCCCTCGATGCAGAGCTGTATTTTTATGCCAAGGTTTTTAGTTTCGAACTGGCTGATCCTACCGAACCTGTGCCGATTAACAACCTATAATCTCAGTTAGGACTGCGCATCATCAACCTGGCTGCAGTGTGAAAAATCATGGGATCTGTAATGATTCAAATAACTGACATTACAGTTCAACCACCAGTATAAATGATTACAAATCTTCCAATCGTTCTTCAAGCACCTTGATATAGCCTGGCGCGCCCATCTCCGTGAACATGTCCAGGGATTGTTGGTAAGTCTCCCGCGCCTGTTCCAGGTCGCCTGGTTCGTTCCGACCGACGAGTGCATCACCCAGGTCGATCAGCTTACGGGTCCATCGCCAAAGGTGACTGTTATTTTTGTATATTTCAAGAGACTTTTCGCAGGAAACCACAGCATTTACCCAGAGTCCTTCTGCGAAAGCGAGTTCAAAGTCAATATTTAAGCGTTGTGATTTAGAAAAATCTGTCACCTGTTGATTGATAAAATCATTTACACGAGAAAGCCAATCATTAGCCTTTGAGAAACGTTGCTGTCGTGCACAAATAACTGCCAAAAGATAACAGGATCTTAGATATCTATACTTTATTTCTACATTTTCTATGAGCGCGCTTTCACCTTCCGTTAGATCCTCAAGATTGACAAATCTATTTAGCTCCAGAAGTGAATCTGCTAAATCGAGGTTGTTCTCAGAAATTTCTTGGAGATCACCCTTATCTTGCACCCGTTTCAGGTTAACCCGGGTCACCTCCAATGCAGTTCCCCATTCACCCCTGGCATGTAATAAACTGGGATGGGAGTTTTGAAGCACTTCTTTCACCATTGAACCACCAGCAGAGAATCCTAGTAAAAACTCAGAGAGTTCTTCTTCGAGCCTTCTCATTTTTCCACTCTCAATATAATCTCCAGCCCAATAATGCAAAACAAACATCATATTCGTAATATCGCCGATTTTTTTAGCAATATCAGCTGCCCGCTTATTATGAAAAAGAATTTTTCTTAAGTTAAATTTTGACCAACTCAAATAGTGGGCAAGATTATGGTGTGTTCGGGCAGCCGAACGCATCAGCCCTTCTGACTCTGTTAGAGCAACTACCTCTTCCAAGATATCTAATGTTTTTTGAAGATCCCCTTTATCAGCAACATGAAGAGCCATTGTGTTACTGGCCTCAGCCCATACTTCCAAGTCGCCCAAACCCTCGGCCATCTCTAGAGATCTCTGGCACAAAGGTACCACTTGGTCTTTCACTTTATTAAAAAAAGCTGTTCGGCCTCCTTCAGCAAGTAAACGAGCATAGCCTGGACTGTCCGGTTCGATAGTAAGAAATTTCAATCCCTCCCTACATAGGTTCCAGGCTTTAAGATAATTACCGGTATGCCATAGCAACATAGATAATCGCGCATAAATATCACCCAATTTGTTGCTATCTCCAAATTCCTGATAGAGATGAATCGCTTGCTGCCAGATCGATTTAGCTTCCTCGGATTGACCCTGCCTGAATAAGGCTTCACCCAATCCAGATAGCAACCCTGCACGAAGCT
This sequence comes from Chloroflexota bacterium, assembly GCA_030613705.1. GTDB lineage: Bacteria > Chloroflexota > Anaerolineae > Anaerolineales > UBA4823 > PFL25. The sequence goes on along the minus strand of JAUWLJ010000240.1, from coordinate 2,283 downwards.
GAACTGGTGGGGAAAGATCCATTGCTTGTCGGTAGAAGCCTTCCGCTTCTGCATTGGCATAAGAAGCTAAGGCAGATTCGCCAGCTTGGAAGAAATGGTCGCAAGCTTGTCCCTCTCTCCCCGACTGCAGCAGGTGTTCGGCGACCAGACCTTGGTATTCCGGGAAGCGCTCTCCGCTGTTTGCGATCAGCCAATCTGCCACCAAACCGTGATAGTTTTTACGCAGGCGCTTGAGCACGCTCTCGTAAGTCACTTCACGCAGCACATCATGCTTGAAGATATATTCCACCGCATCTATGAAAATCGATTCTTCACGACGATAAATAAATTCGCGCCCGCGCAGGGAGGTGAGTGCCAGGGGTAGTAGCTGCTGGTCACTGTCATCACCACCCACGGATTGGATGTGAGCGACTAATTTATCCCAGAATAAGCGCCCAACCACGGAAGCCTGCTGGAGCACAGTTCGCTCATGGATCGGTAAACTATCTAATCTGGCCTGCAGGACACCTGCCAGCGTGGAAGGCACATCGATTTGCGCCAGGCGATCAGTTTCAACGCGCCAGGTCTCTTCACCTGGGATGATCACATCATCTTCTATCAGCATCTTGATCAATTCTTCCAGGTAGAAGGGATTGCCTTCGGCGCCGCTCACCACCAGCTCGCGCAGCTCGTAGGGAACATTTTCAACTAATTTGAGGATTTCGGCAACCAGTAGACGACTCTCGCGCTTAGACAATGATCGCAGTTCCAGGCGGGTATGGTAAGTCTGACCCTCGCCCCAATAAGGGCGATGCTCGAAAAGAGAGGGGCGCGCAGCACACACAATCAGCAGTCGCTGTTGGGGTGTGCGTTCACCCAACTGGTTGATCATATCCAACGAACTGTCATCCCCCCAATGAATGTCCTCCAATAATAATAGGCAGGTACTCTCTCTGCAAAGAGTCTGGAAGTATTCAACCAGGTACATCAGACTGCGGTTGCGCAGCTGCTCTGGGTCGTTGAGCACGCCTTTCAGGTGCGGGCTGGCGCTGAAGTCGAAACCCAACAGCTGCCCGAGGATATGAGCCCGCATCAGATCGTCGCCCTCCCCACCAAAGACCTCCCCAAAACCCTGTTCCAGCTTGCGGCGCGCCTGCTCGCCAGTGTCGTCGTCCAGGATCTGGAAGCGGAAGGCAAACACATCGCGCAGCAGCGCATAGGGTTGTCCCTGGGACTCCTGCCGGCCTCTGCCCACAAATAATCGCACGGAGGGCGGCGGCAACAACTCGATCCAGTTTTGGAACTCGTACAACAAGCGAGATTTGCCCACCCCAGCTTCGCCGGTGATGGTGACCACCTGCCCTTCGCCCTCCTCTGTGGCAGTGAACAAGGCATCCTGCAGGAATTTGAGTTCAGCATGCCGCCCCACCATACTTGTCTCGATACCCTCGACACCCAACATGGGAACCCGAAATGCGCGCGGCCTGGCACGCTCAACTAGATAAACCGGAACTGGTTCTTCAAATCCTTTGGCAATAATGTCTTCCTGGGGTTGGACATCAAACACACCACGCACATGCCGGTAGGTGTTGTGGGATATAAGCAGGCCGCCAGGTGGTGCGGCGCTCTCTATACGAGCAGCAAGATTGACCACGCGACCCATGATCGTGTCCTCTGCCTCGGTTAAGCCACCCAGGGCGACAAGTCCTGTGTTCACCCCAATGCGCACCTGGAAGTCATCTATCTGCCATTGAGATTCCAGTTCTTCAGCAACCGATTGAGCAACTTTGAGAATCTCCATACCAGCAAGGACAGCCTGTTCCGGATCGTCCTCCCTGGCTACAGGATCGCCAAAAACCGACTTGAAACCATCGCCCATGAAGCGGGTCACATGCCCGCCGTGTGATTTAACCGGTTCAGCCAAACGCTGCAAAGCAGCGTCCATGATCTCCAGGGTATCTTCAGGATCGAGGTGTTGGGTCATCTGTGTTGATCCGACCACATCCATGAACAGAAGCGTGACCAGCTTTCGCTGGCGGGTGGGCGGTTCGGGCGCTTTCTCTTTGGTTAATTCAGCTTGTGCCTCTAGCTCGACCAATTTCTGTCGCAGCGGAGTCAGGGCAGCCTCAACAGTCGCATCACCAAGCACAGATCTTTGAGCGCCCATCTCAGTGATGGTTAGCCTTAGTTGTTTGATCTGCTCGTCCAAAGTTTTGGACATACACCTACCCTCATGCAGACTTTAGATTAACACAAAACTGGGGTTGGGCTGGGATGTGTGCGTGATGCCCTGCGGAATATTGT
>JAUWLJ010000279.1 GCA_030613705.1 Chloroflexota bacterium | reverse complement strand
GATCGCCAGCATCACCCTGGTGAACTGGTCGAATAAAGCCATCTGGCTGGATTGTGACCCCGGCGCGGATGGTTCCCCGGTGAGGCGCGCCGCCCGGGCTTTAAATTTAGCAATCGCTTCAGAGCTGTCATCTCCCAACCTGTCGGTGGGCTGGGGTAATGCCTCCAGGGGCAGGAAGGTGCCTACCAGGTCGGGCCCCTCTGCGAGCAGCGTTTCCAAGACGAAGGGCAGCGCGGACCAAATGCGCCCGGCGTGTTCTTCACCCAGCGCTCCCGTAGACCGAATGCCCTCCAGGTCCCCGGTCAACAAATGCAGCGCTTGGCTGAAGGGCAGGTATGGATCGCCATATCCAAATTGGGTGCTGCAGCTGCCGATGGCTGCCAGCAGGTCGCCATGCGCCTCCAACCCTCGCCGGATGAATTCAGCCAACAGGGTTGTTTTTCCGCTGCCCGCTTCTCCGGATATAAAAACCACCTGGGCGCGGCCGGAAAGGGAAGCTGCCAGATGCTGTTCCAATTCAGCCAGCTCAGATTCGAAACCTACAAAAAGGGGGGCAGAGGGAGATGGTATTAAAGAGGGCGGAAGCAAGACGATGGGAACCTCTATTTGCGGCTGGGCACCCTCAACAGATAGGTCGTCCCCAGCGCGAATGATATCAAATAGTTCCGTGGTCTGCCTGGAGGGTTCGATCCCCATCTCGTTTGCCAGGATCGCCCGGCAGCTCTCATACTGGCGCAGCGCCTGGCTGCGCTCTCCGCTGAGAGCTAAGGCGCGCATGCGACGCCGGTGGGCGGTTTCGCGCCAGGGCTCGAGCTCGATCTCTTTTTGGGCAAAACTGCTGGCCTGGTGGTAATCCCGGCAGCTTTCATAATAAGCCCCCAGGCGCGCCAGGGTTTCCAGGGCCTGGCGGTGGTAAAGCTCTTGTTGGTTCAGCAGCCACCATTCGAACTGGGGACAGCCGGGCAGCGAGAACCCGGACAGGAAATCGCCACCGTACAGCGCGACTGCCGCGCCCAGGTCACCCAGGCAGCTTTCACACAAAGAGAATCCCCCTGGATGGTGCGCCTGGTAGGTAACCAGGTGTGCCGAGAACTCCTTCACATCCAGCCGGTAGTCGCTGCCTGGTTCAAACTGGATCTCATTGGGGGTGGTCAGCAGGAAAGTTGAATCTGGACCTTGATCGTGTAACGCCTCCCGCAGGCGGTAGAGCGCCTGGCGCAGGTTGTTGCGGGCCGCTGCAGCCGGGCGGTCAGTCCAAAACATAGTCGCCAGGGCTTCCCGGCGATGGGGGCGAGAGGCTTCGACCGCCAGGAATACCAGCAGGGCGCGTACTTTATCCGTGCGAAAAGCAGCCAGGCTTTGACCGTCCAATCTGGCCTGGAAGGTGCCGAGGGTGGTGATATCCAGGTGGGGCATCTGGTCTCCGAATCGGATTGCGGCGATGCAGTTGTGATGAATAGGCGCGGAAGAATGCGGGTGGTGTTGATCCCCGTCTTGAATGTATGAGTATTTATATTATAGCCAATAGAGCTATAGGGGGCAAGCGTTCCGGCCCCTTTTTGTAACGTTTTGGTAACGCTGAACTAACGAATTCATGACGGCGATTTGCTATTTAAGTTAAGCGAGTGTTCCATGGGCGTTAGGGGGGCGCCCACACATGGGGATAAGACCCCTTTGTGAGGCGCAGGATGCCAGAGAACCAGAAAAATTGGTCAGAGGTAAAGGGCAGCGGGGAAAACTACCGCGCCTTCCTGCTGCGCTGCTGGCAGGAGCCGGAGGCTGGACCGGAGGAGTATCCCCCCTGGCGTTTCACCCTGGTTGAGGCAGGTGATAAGGAGGGTAAGCAGGGCTTTGCCTCCCTGGAGGAGCTGGTGGAATATTTACGGCATGAGTTGAACTCAATTCAAGCTTTCCCTGAAGATAAAGGAAAATAATAAAGGTGAAATTCCTTTCCAGTAAAGAAATATTGACCTAGGAGGAGAAAATCAAATGAAACAAAAGATGTTTAAATCTGTCAGTCTGCTCGTTATTCTGGTGTTGTTGGTGCCATATGGCCTGGAAATTGCTAATCCCCCTGGTGCCTCGGCCGCCCCAAAACAATCACCGATCAATTCGAACTTAAATGAGCAGCTTCAGGGAAATTCAGATCAAACCAATATTTATCTCCCTTTTGTAAATCGAGATCCAGAGTACATCCCGCCGGTGATCCCTGAGACAACCAAAGTCTTATCAGAGCAAACGACCCAGAATTTATCTTCGATATCCAGCGATGGGACAGTCTTCACCTTTACGCAACCCACCTCAGAGTTGGAGGATGTGTCTCCGGGCGATGTCATTGTGGCCGATGTGTCGGATGTCGCACCTGACGGGTTCTTGCGTAAGGTGACTTCGGTTATCGTTTCGGACGGTGGGCAGGTAATCGTCGAGACAGTGGATGCTACCCACGAGGAGGCGATCGAGGATGGGTCTGCATACGTCAGCGAGACGCTCTCAGCGGAAGATGTCGAATCCACGATGCTTGCGGATGGTGTTTCATTGGTACCGGATCCACAATTAGCGGAAGGATTTGCTTTCACATTATCTATAAATAAAGTGCTCTACGATCATGATGGCAACTATAATACAAAATATGATCAGATCACAGCCACAGGGACGATTTCATTTAAGCAATCGTACCAGTTCGGTATGAAATTTAAGGATTCTAAACTTAAGGAACTCGATTTCAGGGTTACCAATAGTGAAACAGCTAAGTTGAATATCGAATCGAAGATAGGACTCACTCTTAAAGAAGAAATAAATATATATACACATAATTTTCCCCAAAGAGTGATATTTATTGGTTGGGTCCCGGTTGTGTACAGGCCAGTGCTAAGCGTTTACATCGGCCTGGACGGCAGCGTCCATGTGGGCGTTTCAACCGGCGTGGGCCAGTCTGCCACATTAACTGCTGGGCTAAAATATTACAACGGAAATTGGAGTCCGGTGATAGGTTATACAGGTGACCGATGGTACGATCCACCAGCATTCTCTGCCGGGTTGGATGTAAAAGCATACGCTGGCGTTCGACTGGAGCTGACGTTTTACGGATTCAGTGGGCCAAATGTTGCGCTGAACGGCTATCTCAAGCTTGAAGCAGCCTTGTTGCCTGCACCCTGGTGGAAACTGTACGCCGGTCTGGAAGTACCGGTGGGATTCAGCTGTAGCATTTTTGGGTGGAGTTATAGTTATAGCTTGATAGTTTTAGATAAAAAATGGCTGCTTGCTGAGGGGAGTTCCCCGCCGGTATATCAAGGAAATGACGAATCCTGGTATCCCGTTATCTCGGCGGATGGGCGATATGTGGTGTTCCATTCATATGCTTCCAACCTGGTGAGCGGGGACACCAACGGTGTCGCAGATATCTTCGTCCGTGACACCCAGGAGAATACCACCACGCGCGTCTCGGTCGCTTCAGTCGGGACGCAAGCGAATTTGAGATCAGCGAGTGCAACCATCTCAGCCGATGGGCGCTATGTGGCATTTAACTCCGATGCTTCGAATCTTGTGAGCGGAGACACCAATGGAAAGACAGATGTCTTTGTACGTGACACCCAGACGAATACCACCACCCGCGTCTCGATCGCTTCAGATGGGAAGCAACCGAATCATGATTCCTATAACCCAGATATCTCTGCGGATGGGCGCTATGTGACTTTCACATCCT
>JAUWLJ010000304.1 GCA_030613705.1 Chloroflexota bacterium | reverse complement strand
TGCCCTTCTCGGACAATAGTGCGCGCTGAGCGGCAGGTAAATCAGCCACATCCAGGATCTGCATCTGAGCGATCATTTCAGGCGGGCTGGTGTGGGCGGAGAATCCACCCCCAGCGCGAGCCAATTTGGCCATGAAGGAGGCGCCAGCGACAACGGATGGTTCTTCGATCGCCATCGGCACCAGAACCTGGCGACCATTGACCACAAAATTCAAGGCAATCCCCAATGGCAGAGCATACAGACCAACCACATTTTCAATCATATGATCAGCCTGGTGGGCGTTTAAACCAGCCTGGCCAGTCAGGGCAGCTAATTCTTCTGGGGTTAATTCGGCATGGCGCAGGAGTTCCGCACGCCGCTCTTCCAGGGAAAGGTTATAAAAACCAGGTATGCGGGAATTGTGTTGAGTGGAGGTCATGATTATTCTTGGTCAGCTCCTCGATTTACAAGATCAATTTTTATGCGGATTTACCTAGCAAAAACTATCAAATCCAACAAAATCCCTTATTTCGGAGAATTTAGGGTAAAATTAGATTCCAGTAACATACTCATGGTAATACTAACACGCGAGCAATTGGAGGAACGGTTAACAACTTTGCACCAGGCCAGTCTGGAGCTGGTTGGCGTTCTTTCCTTAGATGAGGTACTGCAGCGCATCGTCAACCTGGCGCGGGCACAGGCTGGCGCGCGCTATGCAGCCTTAGGATTGTTAGGAGAAGAGGGGCAAATTGCTCGCTTTATCCCAGTTGGGATGACACCTGAGCAAATCGAACATATTGGCGATCTCCCAGTGGGGAAAGGCATGTTGGGGGCATTAATGGTTGAACGCCATCCGATCCGCATCCCTGAGATCAGCGAGGACCCGCGCAGAGTTGGTTTTCCAGCTCATCACCCGGAAATGCATTCCTTCATGGGTGTGCCGATCATTTCTGGCGACCGTTTGCTCGGCTTGATTTACCTGACCGATAAAGAAGACCACTTTGAGTTTGCTGAAGCGGATGAGCGAGTGATCGAGATTTTGGCTGCGTACGCGGCGGTGGCGATCAGCAATGCCCAGCTGTATCAAGATGTTGTCGAGCGAGACCTGACTTTGCAAAAACGAAACCAGGACCTGGCACTGATCAACAACATGGCCGCGGCAGTGACCAGCTCCCTGGAAATCGATATTATTGTCGATCAAGCGCTGAGATGGGTGATAGATTATCTTGAAGTAGATGCGGGAGAAATATTCCTGGCTGATGAAAGCGGGCAGGGCTTCCAGCTAGCCCTGCACCTGGGGGACAGCGTCGATTCATTCTGGACCCGGGACAGCTTCTCGCTAGGTGAGGGACCTGTAGGGCAGGTAGCGGAGGGCGGTAAACCCCTGGTCAGCGTCGATCCGCAAAGAGAAGTCGGTTATTTTCGCCACGAAGTGGTTGAAGCTGGGTTGTGCTGCGTGGCCTGTATTCCCCTGGCGACCCGTGGCAGTGTAGTGGGGGTGCTGTGTGTGGCAGCCAAGGAACCCCAAAATTTTGATGAGCGAGTGCTCGATTTGCTGCTCTCCATTGGCACCTGGGCCGGATTGTCCATTGAGAACGTACGCCTGGGACGCCAGTCACGGCGCCTGGCTGTGCTCGAAGAGCGCGAACGGATCGGCATGGACCTGCATGACGGCATCATACAATCGATTTACGCCGTAGGTTTGGCGCTGGATTATGCCCGCAGCACGGTCGATGAGGAGCCCGCAGTTGCACGAGTTAAGATCGATCAAGCCATCGAGAGTCTGGATATCACTATCCGCGATATCCGTTCTTATATCCTCGATCTGCGTCCACGGCAGTTCCTCAGCGAAGATCTTATGCAGGGTTTGGAGCAATTGGTTGAGGAATTCAATGTCAATTCCCGCTCGCAGGCGATCTTGCTGGGCCCAAGAAATGGAATGGATGGCTTGCCAACGGCCAACGCCACCACGCTGTTCCACATTTGCCAGGAGGCGCTGGCAAATTCTTCCAAACATGCCAAGGCAGGATTAGTCGATGTGCGTTTGCTGACCTCTGAGGAGCGGGTTATTCTGGAAGTGACCGATGATGGTTTGGGCTTTGATTTGCGAAAAATGAGCGTCACCCTCGGTCATGGCTTATCCAATATGCATATCCGCGCTCAAAAAGTTGGTGGAGATGTGGAAATAAATTCCGAACCCGGCAGCGGGACGACTGTATTGGCCTGGGTGCCCAGGTATGTCCATTAAGTCCACCGAGATAACCCTGGAGTTTATTTAATACTCAAGAAATAAGTAGCAATTGATTGGGGGAACATCCTGCTGGAATAATATAACAGCCTGTAAAAAACTATGGAGATAATCAGCAGCCGGTCGAACCCTAAGATCAAATCTGCGCGTGCCCTGCAGCAGCGGAAGCACCGGGATTCAAAAGGGTCTTTTCTGGTGGAGGGTATCCACCAGGTAGGCGCGGCCGTTGAGGCGAAGGCGACGATCGAAGGGATCTACTACGCCCCTGAGCTGCTTAAGAGCCAGTACGCTCTGGACCTGATCGAAGAGGCTTCTGGGCGTGGTTTACCCTGCTATGCAACAACGGTGGAGGTTTTTGCCTCCCTGGCAGGCAAGGAAAATCCTCAGGGTGTGCTGGCTGTGGTACGCCAACGCCAGGAGACTTTGAGCGATCTGAATCCGGGTGGATTCTCATGGGGAGTAGCCTGCATCGCACCCCAGGACGCGGGCAATGTCGGCACGATCGTGCGCACGATCGATGCGGTCGGCGCGAGCGGATTGATCACCCTGGATGGCGGCGTGGACGCCTACCACCCGACAGCGGTGCGAGCCAGCATGGGCGCCATTTTCCGCCACCCGCTGGTGAAGGCATCTTTCCAGGAATTCAGCCAGTGGGCGCGAGGATGCAGCTACCAGGTTTACGGTACTTCCGCTCGTGGCAGTGTTGATTACCTGCAGGTCAGCGATTATGCCCGACCGATTATCCTGCTGCTGGGAGATGAACGCCAGGGGCTAACCCCTGCGCAGGCGGAAATTTGCCAGGCTTTGGTCCGCCTGCCGATGCATGGGGAAGTGACCTCGCTCAACCTGGCGGTGGCGGCAGGGGTCATGCTGTATGCGATGCTGGAGAAATTGGATAGGAGCTAACCAGGGTTGGGGATAGGTGCGACGCACTTGCGAAGTGCGTCGCACCTTTTCTACGAGCGAGTGTCATGCAAAAGAAACCGAGTTTCTTTAAGAAACTCGGTTTCTGGTGTAGACCTCACTGCTCAGTCGAACTGGTAGTTGAAATCACCTCTGTCAGGCGAATCATAGAAGTGGATTTTTT
>JAUWLJ010000252.1 GCA_030613705.1 Chloroflexota bacterium | reverse complement strand
TCAATCCCTGGCTGATATCCATCGTCGTAGGATTGCGGCTGAATACCGCAATCAGCATGCTCCCAGATTGGTCCCGCAGCGAACTGAGCCTGCAAGCTCCCCTCCCCTTCAAGCTGGATTAGGTTCTCAATCCCCCCATCCATTAATGCCTGGCTGGCGCCCTGATCCAAGAACTCACAACCACCGTTGCGCAGCGTTTCAAGATTATCACCGGTCTCCCGCCCAATGAAGCGGAAAAGCAGTTCATCAAACTTCAATCCAGTCTCTTGAGCGCGAAAATAGAGCGGATTCGCCCGCAGACTTAAATACTCACCTGGCATCCAGCTGCTGATCACATATGGTCCCCATCCAAGCGGCTGGCGGTTTGTCTCATGGGCAGTAAACAAATCTTGGGGATCGTATTGGGAGAGCTGATGCTCGGGCAGCGGGATGAAGAAATTGGTTTGATATGCCGGGTCCAGGAATCCGGGAATACCTGTCCAACGTACACTGCGTTCATCGAGTGCTTCATAGCTGGCTGTGCGGGGCAATGTCTCCCAACCATTGCGCGTGACCAGACCAAGACCACCACAAGGACCAAAATCGGCCTGGCACTGGCTGGCGATCTGGTAGCTGAAGGCAGAATCAGCTGCAGTGAGTGGTTTACTATCAGACCACTTCAGATCCTGCTTGAGGGTGAAGATAGCCGAAAGCTGGGCTAATTCCAGCGGACCTCCACCCCAGGCAACGGCACAAACGGAACTCGAACAGCCATCGGGACGCACAACTTCACCCAGATCTAGCTGCACCAATTGACCGGTATCATTCACCACCCAGTCACCGGCCTGAACAGAGACCGGCTCGATTAGCGCATCGCCATCCGCTAGATTGGGCAGCTTCTCCAAGATGACCGGCTGGTTCTGGTATCCAACCATGTCGATCGGACCATCATATATGGCTTCCAAGATGTGGCTTTGCGCCAGCGATACCCCGCCATATATGTATAGGGTATCAGGTTCTGCACCTAAACAGATGGTCAACCGGCGCGGTGGGGTGGTTGGTGTTGGCGGGATGGTTGCGGTCGAGGTTACCTGAGGGTCTGGTTGTGTCCTCTCACCAGCAACACGAGTTTGGGTTGGAGGTTCCCCATCACCCAAAGAACAGCTGGCAAATAAAAGGACCCCAATAAGAATAATAACCAGATTTTGATATTTTGCTCGAAATGTAGTTAACATTCAGAATAACCTCGGTTGAAAAGAACACCCGGATTATACAATATGTGAATGAACAAAAGTACGCGACCTCTTGTAGAGGTCGCGTACTTCGATTTATTTGATCTTATAATTTGGGATTATTTGGTGACTGTGACACTTCCTATCATCCCGGCATCATAATGAACGCCGTCTTGTTCGAAACATCCCATCTCCCACTCGCCAACCATATCCTCGGTAACGGTGAACTTGATCGTCCCGGTTCCGTCGATTGGCAGTGCAACCATAAATCCCTCGTGCATTTCTTCATCATGCCCATGCTCAGGTTCACCTTCCTGGTGGACTTCCGGCTCAACGCCGGAGGCTTCAAACATATCGACCATATATCCAGCAGGACGGTTATCCATCTTCATTACCTCGCGTCCAAACATAATCTCATGCTGCAATTGACCGGAGTTGATCAGGTTTAATGTCACTTCCTGACCAACTTTGAGATTCAGGTTCTCTGGAGAATATGCATATTCCGTCATATTGATGTCATAACTGACCGGTTCGGGGGTTCCCCCACCACAAGCAGCCAAAACGAGGGCGACCACACCCAATACTATGGGTACAAACAATTTTTTCACTTCTTCCTCCTGCAATCTAGACTAGTTTGATATTGTATGTACAATTATACCAGATTACAGGAATCCGAAAAGTTGCGTGATTATACATGATCATCTTTTTTCCGCGAAACCATGAAATTAAACCTTTCTGCAATTCTTATCAGAACCAATAAGTGGTAGCGTAATTCCCTTTCAGAGGTTAGAATAGTAATGAGATTTTTAGGCTGGATCAAAAATAAATTTAGGTTTACTGATATGCGTGAAAACCTGACCCGTGTAATTGAAGATTACTTGAAAACCATCTACGATTTAACATCTGGAAACGGTCGCGCCACGACCAACCAGATCGCCGAGCGGATGGGTGTTACGCCTGCTTCAGTCACAAATATGATCCAAAAGTTGGCTGCGACAAATCCCCCCTTGTTGGATTACCGCAAACACCGGGGGGTGAAATTAACCCCGGAAGGAGAAAAAGTAGCCGTGGAGATCATCCGCCACCATCGCCTGCTGGAGATGTTCCTCCAACAGACATTGGGCTACAGCTGGGATGAAGTCCACGAAGAAGCTGACCGTCTGGAGCATGTGATCTCTGAAGAGATGGAAGAGCGTATTGCCTCCAGCCTGGGTGATCCGCAGCACGATCCACACGGCGATCCAATCCCCACCCGCGACCTTCAACTTCCTGAGTCATCTGAGGTAAACCTCGGCCAGCTGCGGCCACCTCAGGAAGCTCACGTGGTACGGGTACGCGACAGCGATCCCGAGCTTTTACGCTACCTGAGCGAGATGGGGGTGCGACCAGAAACACGGCTACAGATCCTGGATTACTCTCCCTTTGACAATAATTTGCGCGTGCAGGTAGAGGGTGAAAGCGAACCGGTAGTGCTGGGATCCCGGGTGACCAGCCAGGTGTTTGTGGAGATAATTGAATAAAGCCGACACGGGCAAATGGCAGAATAATATTTGCCTCGATTTTACAACAGCAGGTCACGGCGTCAGGTGAAATCGAAATACGAATGTGGGGATAGTCGAAACTTAACGCTGGCACACAAACTTCAATTCACCAGGATATCCCGCAAAGCAGGCTCCACTTCAGGGAATCGAAATTCGAAACCATGCTCCAGCAAGCGCTGCGGCATCACCCGTTGTCCCTCGGTAACGAGCGAGGATATCTCACCGAAGGCCAGCTTGAAAGCAAACTCTGGAGCTGGCAGATAATAAGGCCGATGCAGGACCCTGGCGATAGCCTTGCCAACTTCCTCATTGGTTGCAGGATTTGGGGCAGTCAGGTTGAACACACCGCCTGCATCTTTGTTTTCAATCAAGAATCGTATTGCACGAGCTTCATCAGTCTCGTGGATCCAGGATAAATATTGCTTTCCACTCCCAATGGGTCCACCACCATAAAGTTTAAACGGCAGTACCAACCGATTCAGAGCACTTCCTTTACCCGTTGAAAAGATTATCCCAGTGCGAATGATCACCCGCCTGACACCAATATCTTCTACCGGCGCGGAAACTTTTTCCCATTCTTTCCACTCCGCGAAGAAATCATCACCCGGGGGGCTCTCTTCGTCGAGCTTTTCATCCCCATGAGGCCCATAATAACCAATCGCCGATGATTGAACCGATACCTCGGGCTTCTTCTCAGCAGCTGCGACCGCCTCTAAAATGGCTTTCGCCGGCAGTATGCGGCTAGTGCGAATGCGCTCTTTGCGTTCATCCGTTAAGCGACTGGGGAAAAAACCACCTCCAGCGATATTCTCACCAGCCAGGTTAACAATAGCTTTTGATTCTTCAATGAGATTCCCCCAACCTTGGACCGTCTCCCCATCCCAGGCAATTACCTCAACACCTTTCGGTACACCGAACACTCGATCGGGTTTGCGGCTCAGGATGATCACCTCATACCCATGCTGCGCCAATTCCACGGTTAATTCTCTACCAATAAGACCCGTTCCACCAGCAATTATGACACGCATATCATTCTCTCTTTCGATTTAGGATTTACTCCCAATACTTTTCAACCAGTCAATAATGGGTTGTGCTCGGTGAGCTAAATTTACCCCAATGGCTTGTTTATAGAGCGTAAAGTATATTGGTAATTATTCGCACCTTTTCCAATTTGGATCATACTGCATTACCTCGATTTGCAGAGGTATTGTACAGTATTTGTATCTTTGAATCTCCGGCAAAGGAAATTATGACATCACTTTATTGCCCATCTCTATTTACCGAAAATCTTTTTCTTTTAAAGGTTGACCAACACTCGTAAATTTAGTATAATCTAAATCTGTTTTATATGAACTGTAAATCTAAATTTGAATT